>JANOTO010000344.1:0-2033 GCA_031416395.1 Rhodoferax sp.
GCCGCCGCCATCACCCTACCGCGAGAGATGCTGACCATCAGCCTGCCCACGCTGGTGATTTGGGGCTTGGACGATGCCGCCTTGCCGCCTGAATTGATCGACGGGTTGAACGACTACATTGCCGATCTCACACTCATCAAAGTGCCTGGGGCCAGCCACTGGATCGTGCATGAGAACCCGCAGCTTGTGATTCGCTCGATTGCCGAATTTCTATAGCCTCAATACACCGACGGCTCGCCTTCGGGTTGATCCTTAAACCGCTTGTGCACCCAAAAATACTGGGCAGGCATCGTGTCGATGTAACCCTGTAGCCGAAGATTCATCAGCGCGGTGTCTTCGGTCACATCACGCCCCGGCACGTCGTCCCACGCAGGCAGTACCTGCACCTCATAGCCCTCGCGCGTCATGCGGGTGATGACGGGCACCACGCGAGCGCGGCCCAGCTTGGCCAGGCGGGTCAGCGAAGTCACCGTGGCAGCGGGCACACCGTAAAACGGCACGAAGACCGATTCTTGCAAGCCGTAATTCATGTCTGGCAGCAGGTAGAGCAAGTTGCCGTCTCGCAACGCCTTCACGACGGGTTTGGGGCTGTCAGCGCGGTCGAACAATTTTGGGGTGCCAAACCGTTTGCGCCCCGCCAAAATCCAATCGTCAACCAGTGGGTTGGACTGATGGCTGTAGATCGTCGCAAAGTGGCGGTCAATTTGTGTGGTCAAGGCCGTCCACCCCGCATCCAAACCGACAAAATGCGGCGCGAAGATGATGAGTGGTTGGTCACCTTTGAAGACATCAAGCTCACCGGTGATTTTGAGCCGTGCGCGCACCATAGTTTCAGAGCCATGCCACAGCCAGCCCCGGTCCAACCAGGCCTGCGCAAAGTGGACGAAGTGCTGGCGGGCAACGTGCCTGCGTTTTGATGCAGGCCATTGCGCAAAGCACAGCCCGAGGTTAATCAGAACCACTTTGCGGCGCGGCAACACGACCCAGTACAAAACCGACCCCATCAGCCAACCCAGCGCACGCACCCACGGCAGCGGCAGACGTGCCAACACGCGCATGAACAGGATGCCGCAATGGCTTAAAACGCGGATCATCGGTGAGTCAAGCTGACAACGAACATCAATTCAAACATCATCACGCGGCGTTTTGTAGCGGGCATAACCCCAGAGATACTGCTGCGGACACTGGCGAATCAAATTTTCCATCGCGCGGTTGATCGCTGCCACGGCTTGGTTGACATCAGCGGGCAAGCCTGCTGATAACGGCTGCACGTGCACTTTGAAGCCGCGCGCCCACGTCAAACGCTCACCCCACGCTATCAACACGGAAGCGTTAGTCTGCTGCGCAAGCCGCACAGCCAGCGTCATGGTGTAAGCATCACGGCCAAAAAACGGTGCCCAAACGCCCTGGCCCTGCGGCGGCACCTGGTCGGGCAGCAGGCCCACGCAATCGCCTTTGCGCAAGGCCTTGATCATCTGTTTGACCCCCGCCAGAGTGGTCGGCGCGGTGTGCAAACCAGGGCGTGCCCGCGCCGATGTCACCAACTCGTGCAGCCATGCCTTGCGCGGCGGGCGAAACAGCACGGTCATCGGGTGACCCTGCTGACCCTTTAAGCCCCGTATACCGTAACGCTGCGCATACGCTTGAGCGGTCACTTCAAAGCAGCCCAGGTGCGGAGTCAAAAAAATCACCCCACGCTTCAACGCCAATGCAGCCTCGATATGCTCGCTGCCGGTCCACTGCACCGCAGGCGCTGGCCCAAACCACAGGCGTGGCAGCTCAGCCAACAATTGGCCCGCTGCACCCACAGCACCCGACCACGATGCCCGGCCCAAGCCCGCTTGGTGCACATGCGCCAAAAATTTCTGCCGATATGCGCTGGAGGCCGCAAACGCCAGCCAGCCACTTATCCACCCCAAGCCCTGCATCAACCCTAACGGCAGCTTTGACAAAATTCTGAACAGGGTAAGCATCAGTCGGATAAAATACGCGGGTCGCCGAGTTATGGAACTACTTGCAGGGCGACACAGGCC
>JANOTO010000345.1:0-3295 GCA_031416395.1 Rhodoferax sp.
CGAAGCATTGCTGTTTGGCCCCTTTTCTGAGAGCCTGCCCAGCTATCAATATGTGGATGTAGCAGGCAAACCGACGACTCGCATGGACTTTTCAGAGCCTGTGGAAGGTCTGGAGGCCCCATGGGGCATGGCGCAATTGACTTTTTTTGCAGACAGCAAAAAGGTGCTGGCGCCGCCCAAGAGTATGCCCGCGCTGCTGGATTTTGCGAAAGCAAACCCAGGTCGCGTCACCTACCCGCGCCCGCCCAATTTTCATGGCATGACCTTCATCAAGCAGGCGCTGGTTGATGTCAACGTAGACCGCACGGCGCTGTACAAACCCGTTACACCCGAGGCCTTGGCCAAAGCGGGTGCGCCGCTGTGGGCCTACCTGGACGCGCTGCACCCGCACCTGTGGCGTGCGGGCAAGCAGTTTGTGCAAAATGCCGCCGCCATGCGCCAGATGATGAGTGATGGTGAGCTGATGCTGGCCTTCACCTTCAACCCCAACGAAGCCGCCAACGAGATCGCGGCCAAGCGTTTAGTGGAAAGTGTCGTGAGCTATCACTTTACCAATGGCACGATAGGCAACACGCACTTTTTGGCCATCCCCTTTAACGCCAAAGCCAAAGAAGCGGCGCAGGTGCTGGCCAACTTTCTGCTATCGCCTGAAGCGCAAGCGCGCAAGGCTGACATCAGCCAGTGGGGCGACCCGACGGTGCTGGCTATCGACAAACTCCCCGCCGCAGAGCGCGAGCGCTTCGCCGCAAAACCGCAGGCAGGCCAAGTCGAGCAGGTGATGCGCACCATCCCCGAGCCGCATGGCAGTTGGGTGGATGCGTTGTCTAAGGAATGGCTGGTGCGCTACGGGCAGGGGTGAGGGCGGGTGATCATGGCTTCGATTTCGCCATACACGACCCCATAAACACCACCTTACCCGCAGCAGTCACCAAGCTTGCCTCCGCTGTGTCGCGGTCGATTTTCCAACGCGCGGGGCCGCTGCCGAAGCTGATCTCTGCGTCGGTCACAGTCCCCGTGCTCATCCACTGGTTGTTGACGGAGACAACTTTCTCCGAGTCGCTGAAACGCACACTGACATCCTCGCGCGTCTGGTTGGCTCCGTTGGGTTGCAGGTCGCACAGCGCTGTGCGCATGTCTGACGGGCCACCGTTTTCAAACAGGTCTTTGGCGATTTGAACGGCGCGCGCTGGGCGTTGCGAGGTGGCGCAGGCGAACTCGGCGGTGGAGCGGCTGGCATCGCGCATGTTGGTTTTGACGAACATGCTGCTCCCCAGCACTAGCGTGGCGCTGGCCAGGCGTGCTCGGGCCGACGCGCCTTGCGGCGTCAGGTCAAACGGCGATGAGGCGGTGGACAGCACGCCCAAGCGCAGCGGTAAGCGGCAGTCGGCCACAAAATGCGTGTAAGACAGCGGCGGACTGGGCTGATTGACGCTGCCGCTGATGATCGCACTCACCCGCACCAGCACGCCTGAGACGTGATGTGCATCGACAAGCGCGAGCGAAATCGGATCAACCCCGTACAGCACGTCGTCAATGCGTTGCACCAGCAGGAGGGCCTTGCTCTGCGCTGAGGTTTGCGCGGCGGCGCCGCCTGCCAAGACAAAAAGCAGCAGTGCAGCTAACGATTTGCGGTAGCCTGCTGTCTTCGAGTTCCAATTTTTGCCGTGATTAAAAGCCATCAACCTTCGCCTGGAATGTTGCTGAATTTTAGAGTCAGCCGCAGGTCGTTTCTCAGAGGCGCGTCTGGCATGGTTATATTCACTGTTGTCCCTTTCACCTCGAAACACTTTTCTTCCACTATCACCTCTCTAGCTGCCATGACGCAACCTCTCCCCCACATTCAAATCGAAAGCGCCCCCAACCCCACCGCCGCCGTGATCTGGCTGCATGGCCTGGGCGCCGATGGCAATGACTTTGCCAGCCTGGCGCCGCAGCTTGATTTGAGCGGCTGCCCGCCGATTCGCTTTATCTTTCCGCATGCGCCGAGCATGCCCGTGACCATGAACGACGGCTATGTGATGCCGGCGTGGTACGACATCTTGGGCACCGACCTGGTTCGCCGTGAAGACGCTGCGGGCATCCGCAAATCTGCCCTGGCGATTGAGGCGCTGATTGCCAACGAAGTGGCGCGCGGCATTGCGCCCGCCAAGATCGTGCTCGCAGGTTTCTCGCAAGGCTGTGCGATGGTGCTGCACACGGGTTTGCGCCACAGCGTGAAGTTGGGTGGCATCATCGCGCTGTCGGGCTACTTGCCGCTGGCCGATACGCTGGCGGCTGAGCGCAGTGCTGCCAACCAAGCCACGCCGATTTTCATGGGCCACGGCACACAAGACCCGATGGTGGTGCTTGCCCGTGCGGAGGATTCGCGCAACGCGCTGGCCAAGCTGGGTTATGCGGTGCAGTGGCACACTTATCCGATGCCGCACAGCGTGCATCCGCAGGAGATTGTGGACATTGGGCGGTTTTTGAAGTCTGCTTTGATCGTTTCTAACTAAAAATTAACCTGCAAGTTAATTATTGCTCAAATATGCAAAATTACTAATTAAATAACGCTCTAGCTCTCGGATAATTTAGATATATTGCTATATTATAAGTAGCGTTTAAGATGAGACCCTGACCCATGCCAAACCGCCAACACTACACCCGCGCCGACCTGGAACGCCTGGCGGTCAACGCCATGGTCGAACGCGGCCTCAAGCCTGAGTTTTCAGCCAGCGCCGTGCAGCAGGTGGCGCAAATCCAAGGCCCCAGCGCTGAGGCGGGCGAGAGTATCCGCGACTTGCGGCAGCTCTTGTGGTGCTCGATTGACAACGACGACTCGCGTGACCTGGATCAGCTCAGCGCGTGCGAGCCGCTGGCGCAGGGTGCCGTCAAGGTGTGGGTGGCGATTGCCGACGTAGATACCTTGGTCCGCCAAAATTCTCCGGTCGATCATCACGCGCAGGCCAACACCACGTCCGTGTACACGTCGGTACGTATCTTCCCGATGCTGCCGGAGCGCTTGTCGACTGACCTTACGTCGTTGAACCCGCACGAGGATCGCCTCGCGATGGTGACCGAGATGGTCTTCAACGCCGATGCGACGCTGGCCGGCTCAACCGTCTACCGCGCACGCGTCTACAGCCACGCCAAGCTCGCTTATGACGCGGTGAGTGCCTGGATCGAAGGCGAGGCGGCCTTGCCCGCTGCGGCGGCGGCTGTGCCCGGCATGGACATTCAATTGCGCACGCAAGATGCCCTGGCGCAGGCGTTGCAAGCAAAGCGGCGTTCTGAAGGTTCGCTGGATTTTGAGAGC
>JANOTO010000346.1:0-6194 GCA_031416395.1 Rhodoferax sp.
GATTCCATGGTCGGTCTTGAATTGCGCCACCTCCTCCTCGCTCGGGGGAGCAGTGAACCGGTCGATCACCTGATCGTCCCATTGGAGCCGCATCAGCGGGTCGTGGTAGAGCACTTCCCGGGCTGAAGACAGCGCCAATCCATAGGAGTGCTGGATCATCTGGTAATTCATCACACCCACAAATTGCTGATTTACCGGATTGATTGTCTTCTCATCACCATCCCAACGCCCGATCAAGAGGGCGTGCTTCGTCAGCGGGAAGTAAACCTCGGTGTTCATTAGACCGAAGCCCGGGCTGTGCCGTAGATACGCCGGCACTTTTTCTGGATCGAGATATGCGATAACCACAGGCCGGCCCGTAGTGATGAACTCGCCGTAGTTGCCAGGCACTAAATGCAGCGTCCACTTTCGCTGGCCGAGGAGCTGCAACACCGTGTTGTATAGGTTGATTTCGGTCTGAATGTGCCGCTCGCGCGCAACCTCGATCGTGTACTCACCCCGCCTGTGGAAATCCTTCGCGTCCTCATACGTGACCAAAGACGGCTTCCCCGTAGTCTCTTCCATCTCCTTGATCTGAGACTCCCACAGCTCCTGGTCTTCGAGCATCAGGTCCATCACACCCTCCGCAACGCGTGCTTGGAATTCGCGCATATTCTCTCGCTGCTCGGGTGACCTAACGGCGAGCAACGCCATCAAGTTGAGTATGTAGTTCTTGTTCTCGCCGTCAAAAAAACCAGACTTCGCCACGTCACGGATGGCGGGCACAGCCTCTGATTCGAGCTTGCCAAACTCCTCCTCTAGCCAATCTGGCTTGCGACCCTTGACTTCGAACCGCATGAAGTCACGTTGAGCACAGATGTTGCGCGTGTTGGTCTCGTAGGTCTTCTTCTCTTGGAAGTCGTGGACAACGACCATATGGTGCTTACCGCGCTTCCAGCCAAAGCCACGCAAGTATCCCTGTGGGATGTAGTGGTGATTGCGGGATTCAGTCATTCACGAATTGTCGTCTGCCCAGTGAGAGCAGCGCGCACCTTTGGCGTTCTTTTGAACTAGAGGCAACCCGTCACGGTATAACCCTGCGGCCTCACCCCGAAGGTCGCTCTTCCGGCCAGCAACTCCCCGAACGCGGCGTGCCACGCGGGCGCTTGTGCGTAGACTTTAAAAATGAACACCCGCAGAACACCCACCCCCACGCCCACGCCGCCCCTGCGCATCGGCATCCTCGGCTGCGCCAACATCGCCAAGCAGTTCACCAAGATTCAGCTATTGCACAGGCCGCTGGTCAGTCGTTTTGCCCAAACCCGAGCCAATTGCAAACGCCGCCTTCAACCTGCCGCATTTGTGCGGCGTTGAGACTGCCAACTTTACGAACGAGCCAGGCAACTGGAACAGTAACCAACCCCTGCGCGTCAAATGCGCCCGGTTTTAAAAATCGAACTGGCACGACGACTTCAAAATTTGAATCGCGCACGCTGGTGGTGTGCGGGACGAGCGTCACAATAGATCGGTCACTGTCGCCCGCAGGCACGCTGAGTACAAGGCAGGGCCGCACTTTTGCAGTCATTCCAAGATCCACCAGCCACACCTCGCCGCGTGGCGGAGCTTTCAAGTTTGCGCCTCACGGCGATCAAGCTCCAAAAACACCGCATTTGCAGCGCGTCGAAGTTGATCGTTGTTGGGTGCCGTGTAGGGGATTTCGATGGGCAGCCGCAGCAGGCTCACAAGCACCTCTTTCTGCGCTTTGCGCGGGAGCGTACCGAATGCGGACAGCAGTTGTTGAGCAGCGTTTGTCATCGCGAGATTTTACCCAGTCGTGAGCTGCATGGGGTGCGCAAGAAGGGATAAACAAAAATCAGCGTCAATATGATGAAAATTAACTCACAGGTTAATTTTCATCAATTTGACGGCAAAATTTGCTTGTTTTTACATATTTTTGGCTTCTAGCTCTCGAATCACATACATTAGTAGCTACTAATTGCGTAGCATTAGTAGCGCGACTGTTCAGGTGCACAAGCCTCACACTTTTCCCCGCACGTTCATCGGCACCCGCTCACGCACTCGGTCGCGGTACATCTCAGGCGCTGCTGCGATGCCCGCCTTGAAGGCTTGCAGTGCTTGGACTTCGTCGTTCAGATTGTCCAAATAGATCACGCCAATGCGCAGCCAACTGTCGGATGCGAGTGCGGGCGAGCCTTTGCCACGCAGCTTCAGGGCCTGGATCACCAGGGGCCAGTCCTTCGCGCGCGTCCCCATGGAGATTGAGAGATTGACCAGTTCTGCATCGGCGCTGCTGCTGTTGAGGTAATCGCGGGCCAGGCGAAGGGCTTTATCTTCTTGCGCGGTTTGGGTGAGCAAAACGACCTCGAGCGAGCGCACGGAGGGCGCATCAGCCTGAATGGCTTTGGCTTTGGCCAGGTACACCATGGCCGAATCGATGTCCTGCAATTGCAGGTGGCCGCGAGCGATGTTGCTCAATACCACGGCAACGTGCGGACGCGACGACACGATGGACTGCCAGATCGGGATGGCGTTTTTCCAGTCGCCCCAACTGGCCAATTGATCCGCCACCGTCGGGGTGATTTTGCGGTAATGAGGCGTGATGGCGATGCCTTCCTGCACCAAAGTCAGCATGTGCTGTTTGGTGCCGTCCCAGCGCGGATCGTTGGGCACACCCGAGGCGGAAATCGTCAGCGCCATCTTGGCGGCGGTGATGAGTTTTGACTCTGCCAATGTGGCCTGCCAACTGATGTAAGCGGCGAGGCACAGGCCCAACAGCGCGCCTGCGAGCCCTAGGTTTGCGGGGTTGGCACGCCGCCAGTATGGATCTGATGCCTGGGCGGCTTCGAGGCGGACCGCATGCGCATCACCGCTTGCCAAAATACCCAACAACAGCGCAAACAAAGCCCCCGTGCTGGCCATGCGCCACGGAAACCCGGCACCGCTGACCAGCAGCAAGGCCGCCAAACTGGCCAGGGCGATGGCGTGAAAAGCCGCATCAGGCGCTGACTCCTCCGCTGACTCCCGCGCTGTCCACGTGCGCCGCGTTACACCTGCAAAGAACACCAGCAGACCAATCAAGAACAACCAGCCCACGATGCCATACTCGCCAATCAACTGCAGGTACTCGTTGTGGGCGTAAAAGTCGGTCTCCATCTGCGCGCCAGGCTGCTGATACAGCGGAATATCCACCTCCCATGCGCCCGCGCCTACGCCTGTGAGGGGCACGTCCTGAATCATCCGAAGCGACGCCTTCCACATTACCAGCCGCACGGAACCCGAGCCGCTGACAAATTCCTGATCGGCAGAAAAACCACCCACGCGAAAGAAGGTGCGTTCCAACGCCGTCTCGCCCCAGTTCTCCTTCTTTAACGCGGCGTTGCCGGTGGGTACAGAACCCAAACCGTAGACCGTGGCGATCAAGGTAAGGATTGCTAGCCAACGCTCGGCGCGGTTCCACCCCGATGCATTCAAACTGGCCCGAAACCGAAACGCGATCAAGCCCAGTAAAACGATGAGGACTAACAGCGCCACCAGCGCCGAGCGGGTGCCCGTCATCAACAGCGCGGTGACGTTGAAAGCCAGCAGGAAGCTGCGCAATACGATCTGGTCCATCCCCCGCGCCTGCGCCACCAGCCAGAACGAGAAGGGCAAGGTGCATACGACGAACTCAGCAAAGAAGTTGCGGTTGACGAAGGTCGATGCCGGGTTGGGGCCTTGCGGAAACCAGCGGATGTCCAGCACAAACTGCAACACCGCCCAGAGTGACGCCGCGACAGCTCCCCAGTGAATCGCGTGGGCCAAGAGCGCAAAGTTCTCGCGTTTGACGGCGTTAATCCCCAGCCAAACCAGCACGCTGAAGACAAACCAGCGGATCGCCTCCACGCCCGCCAGATAGGTGTGTGACCATGCCATACTGCCCAGCGCGTAAGCACAAAGCCCCAGCGGCAGCCACATCACGCTGTGCCAGCGCCACGGTTCGGTCGATCTGCGTGATTGCCAGAAGAACAGCGCGGCGGCCAGCAGAACGCCGAGGCTTGCCACCATGGACTTCAGCGTGTCTTGCAGCATCAGTTCGTTGGGCACGCCGACGGTCGGCAACAGGAAGATGGTGAGCGCTACGACGATGGCAACCCCGTCGCGCTTGGCCAGAATCGTCAGCTTCATTCTTTGGAGGTGCTCAATCTCTTGAACATCTCAACGTGCGGCATGCCCAGCTCGTCAAACACCTCGCCCCGGCGGGTAAAACCGAGCCGCGCATAAAAGCCCTCGGCACTGCACTGAGAATGCAGGTAGACCTCGTGGTCGCCGCGCGCTGTCGCGATATCGATCAGCGCGGTCAGCACATCTTTGCCCTGCCTGGAGCCGCGCAAGGGCCGACTGACAGCCATCCGGCCAATTTTTGCCACCCTGGGTGCCGGCTGCAACAGCCGCCCCGTCGCCACGGGTTGGCCCAGCGCATTGACGGCCACTGCGTGAATGGCGATGGCATCGTCATCATCCCACTCGTCTTCTATGCGAAAGCCCTGCTCGTCCACAAAGACTTCCATCCGAAGATGGCTGGTCAGCGGCTTCAGCTCGGCCCAATCGCCGATTTTGAGCGTCACCATCGCCCTGCCCGCCTCAAAATCGGTGAACATGTCGCGCAGCACCGGCGGCACAGGTTTCGATTTTTGCGTGGCTGGGTCGGCAAAGACGTAAATCAGCTCGCAGGTGATCAGCAACTCATCGCCGCGAAAAATGCCACCGGTGAAGAGGATGGATGAATTGCCAACGCGCGAGCAGGTCAAACCGACGTCCAGCAGGTCGTCGTAACGCGCCGAGGCGTGGTACTCGACGCTCGCTTTTTTGACGAACAGGTCGCCGCCCAGCAAGTGCATGGCGGATTCATACGGGAAGGCCAACGCGCGCCAGTAGTCGGAGATGGCCGTGTCAAAGTACATCAGGTAGTGGCCGTTGAAAACGATTTTCTGCATGTCCACCTCGACCCAGCGCACGCGCAGGCGGTGAAAGCTGCGGAAGTCTCGTCGGGTCGGGTTTGTCATGGTGGCTGCGCGTTGTTGCGCCGTGTTGGGCTGGTGGGATGAAGAGGCTGCAACATTGTCATCGAACCGACAAACAGCGGCTACGGCGCAGGGTTGTCGCCCGCCGCGCCGCGCATCATCAACACCGACGATTACCCCACCATGGTGGAGCAGGCAGCTCAGCCGGTTGAAAGCGCGTACGGCACATGCTGCGGCATCACCAACACGCCCTGTGCGTCAGGAATCGCCTGGATCGTGATGATTGGCGCACTGCCAAGCACGCCACCAAACAGCGTGGCAAACGCGGTTTCGGCGGCATCCTTGCCGGTGCCAAAGCGCACAAAGCCCATCGGAATCGCCACGCCTGACGGGTCGAACAGGTACCAACGATCCCCCAGATAAACCTCCACGTAGGCGTGAAAGTCGGTGGGCCCCAGCGCTGGGTCTGCGCCGTAATCAATGCCTGTAGCAAAGCGTGCCGGGATGTTGACCGCGCGGCATAGTGCGATCATCAAGTGCGCAAAATCGCGGCACACACCTACCTGTTCGATCAACGTATCCACCGCCGTGGTGTTGCCGTTGGAGGAGTTGGACTTGAACGTGACATGGTTCAGCACCCAGTCGCGAATAGCCTGCACCCGGCTATAGCCTTGCCACAGATGACCAAACTCTTTGACCGCCAAGCGGTGCAACCGGTCCGACTGGCAGTAGCGGCTGGGGTAGATGTAGCGCAGCACCGACACGGGCAAATCAGCCACTGCCACCTCGGGAATCTGGCTGGGCTCAGCGGTGAAGTGGTTCAAATCGACGGTAGCGTCGTAGCGAACCAGCAGCGGCCCATGCGATGCCTTGAAGCGCAGAAAGCGCGCGTTGGTGATGTCGTCAGTGAAGAGGCTGGAGGTCACCGGTTGGCTCATCGCCAGTGACTCGCTCACCACAGTCTGCGCTGCGGTTTGTGCCGCATGGACGTTGAAAATGAAATCGCAGGCGACATCGGTAATGTCGTAATTGAGCTCGATTGAGAATTGAAGGCGGACCACGGGGTACTTTCGGGTGATTCAAATGATGATGCGACGCTATGTCGAGTAACCCGGCATTGTCATGAAAGCTGGTGCGCTGGCCCAGCAGACAGTGCCGCCGTCTTGGGTAGTTGATGTCCTACAGGTGAAACAC
>JANOTO010000347.1:0-6564 GCA_031416395.1 Rhodoferax sp.
TCCAGCACGCGGCCCACATCGCGAATGGCGGCGCGCGCAGCCAGCGTGCCGAAGGTGACGATCTGGCTGACGGCCTCTTTGCCGTACTTTTGCTTCACATAGTCGATCACCCGGTCGCGGTTGGCCTGGCAGAAGTCAATGTCGAAATCGGGCATTGACACCCGCTCGGGGTTCAGGAAACGCTCGAACAGCAGGTCGTAATGCAACGGGTCTAAGTCCGTGATTTTCAGTGAATAGGCCACCAACGAGCCCGCGCCAGAGCCACGGCCTGGCCCCACCGGGCAGCCATTGTTTTTGGCCCAGTTGATGAAGTCGCCCACGATCAAGAAGTAGCCAGGGAAACCCATTTTGACGATGGTGTTGATCTCGAATTCGAGACGCTCAACATAGCGCGGCATCTGCGCTTCTCGTTGCCCTTCATTCGGGTAAAGGTGCCGAATACGGTCCTTGAGGCCCTCGTGCGACGCGTAGCGAAAGTAGTCATCGCTGGTCATGCGTTCGCCCTTGACCAGCGGCGTGGGGAACTCGGGCAACTGTGGCTTGCCCAGCACCAGGCTCAGGTTGCAGCGCTTGGCTATTTCGACGGTGTTGGCCAGGGCTGAGGGCACATCCGCAAACAGCGCCTGCATTTGCGCAGACGACTTGAAATACTGCTCCCGCGTGAACTTGCGCACCCGTTTGGGGTTGCCCAGAATTTCGCCTTCGGCAATGCAAACGCGCGCCTCGTGGGCTTCGTAGTCATCGGGCGCTGCAAACTGCACGGGGTGGGTGGCGACCACAGGCAAGTTCAAGCGTTTTGCCAACTGCACGGCATTGGCGACATGGGCTTCATCATCAGCCCGACCCGCGCGCTGCAACTCGATGAAAAACCGGTGCGGGAAGATGGCCGCCAACTGCAAAGCAGCCTCGCGCGCACGCGCCGCATCGCCCTGCACCAGCGCCTGCCCCACTGGGCCCGCCTGCGCGCCCGAGAGCGCGATCAAGCCATCGCTCAGAGCCGTCAACCAAGCGAGCTTTACCACCGCCTGACCCTTGACTGAATTCTGCGTGTAGGCGCGCGCCAGCAGCTCCGACAAATTCAGATAGCCCTGCGTAGTTTGCACCAGCAGCACGATGCGCGACAGGCTGGCCGCGTCGGCCCCGAGGCCTTCCAGAAAGACCTCGGCGCCGATGATGGGCTTAACCCCCTTGCCCCGCGCCTCCTTGTAGAACTTGACCGTGCCAAACAGGTTGCTTAAATCCGTGATGGCCAAAGCGCCTTGGCCATCGGTGGCGGCGGCCTTGACAACGTCGTCAATGCGAATCGTGGCATCAATGACAGAAAACTCGGTGTGGGTGCGAAGGTGAACAAACATGGCAGGTATTGTAGAAAGCTGCCGTCACCCGCCTGAAAACGTCCCTCGATTGAATGACGACTGCATGAAGAAGTTAGCGACATTTGCGCCTCACTCTGCTAGAGTGCCTAAACAACCTGTTACTTGCAGGCACTACGTTGAAGGATTCATCATGTTCGCAGCTAAGCTCACTTTCGGTTTGCCAATGCGCTCCGTTCCTTTGAACCGGGTTTGTGCCCTACCACTGGCTGTCGCCATTCTGCTCGCGGGATGCGGCACGCCGACAACTGACTCTGCACCTCAAAGTCAACGGCCACAGGCGAATGCAGCGGCTCAGACCCCGGCACCAACCGTCGTTGCAGCCGCGCCGGCCGCGCCTGCACCCGCCGCCGCGCCTATCGTCGCCCTGCCGCACCAAGAAGCGGTGCTTGCGGCCGCACGCGACCTGTTTGGCAAAGCCCAGTTGCCGGCTGACCAGACTTTCAATCTGGTGATTGATCCGTTGGTCGATGGCTCGACCGGTCTGCAATCGCTGGCGACAGCGTCGGTCGAGAAGCAGTTACTGAGTTTGCTCAAGAGCGATTTCCCTCGGTTTCAGGTCAAGCCCTTGAACTCGGCCAACATTGCGGCAGCGCCGTTGGTGTTTATCGGCACGTTCACGCCCATCAACCTGCAAGGCAAAGGCACCGGTGAGCGCGATGCCTACCGCGTGTGCTTCGCGCTGGCCGACCTCAAGACCGGCAAAATCGTGAGCAAAGGCTTTGCCCGCTCGCAGACTGGAGGTGTAGACCCCACACCGCTGCCCTATTTTCAGGATGCGCCGCTTTGGGTGAACGACAAGATCGTGGAGGGCTACATCAAGACCTGCCAAGGCACTCGGGCGGGTGACCCGATCAACCCGGATTACCTGGACAAGGTTGCCGCGATTGCCGGCATTGACGAAGCTGTGCGCTCGTACAACGGCAAAAAGTACCAGGAGTCGCTGGCGCTGTTCACCTCGCTGTTGCGCAGCCCCGCAGGTGACCAGCCGCGTGTTCACACTGGCGTGTACCTCTCCAATCTAAAACTGGGGCGGCGCGAACCGGCCATGCAGGCATTTGGGAAAATCACCAAGCAAGGGTTCGACGCCAAGCGGCTGGCTGTGAAGTTCAATTTCCAACCCGGTGGCGCAAGTTTTGCAAAAGACAACAACCCTTATGACCGCTGGCTCAAAGAGCTGGCCGGGCAGTCCACCCTGGCGCTGAAAGACCCGAAAACCTGCTTTGAGGTGGCTGGGCACACGGGCAGAAGTGGCTCTGAACCGATGAACGAGCGCGTGACCTTGCAGCGGGCCGAGTACGTCAAGCAGCGACTGGTTGCCGAGAAAAAAGAGCTGGCATCGCGCATCAGCACCAAAGGCTATGGCTCGGCAGCGGCCTTGGTTGCCACAGGCAAAGACGATTCGTCTGACGCGCTGGATCGGCGCATTGAAATGGTTGCTAAGGCGTGCACCTGAGCTTGAATCTCCCCAACCTGCTGCAGCGGGTCGTTGCGGCGGGTGTCATTGCTGCATTGCACATCGCAGCTATTGCGCAAATCGCCGACACACCGCTGCTGCGGATTGACACGGGTGCCCACAGCGCGCCGCTGCGGGCGATGGATGTGGATGCGCAGGGCCGCTTTGCCGTCACTGCCTCCGAGGACAAAACCGCGCGGGTTTGGGATTTATCAAACGGACAGCTTTTGCAGACTTTGCGGCCGCCGATTGGTGCGGGCAACGATGGGCGGCTGTTTGCTGCAGCCATCACACCCGATGGTGAAACGGTCGCTGTGGGTGGCTGGTCGCCCGATAACGATGTCTATCTGTTCGACCGCGCCACGGGTGCCATGGTGCAGCGCATTTCCGGCTTGCCCAACACCATCACCCACCTGAGCTTTTCGCCCAACGGTCAGATGCTGGCCATCGGGCTGTGGGGTAAATACGGTCTGCGCTTGTTTGGCAGCACCTCACGATGGCGTGCAAGCCAGGAGCTTGCGAGCGACGCCAACTATGACGGCGAGGTTTACGGAACCCAGTTTTCTCCAGACGGCAAGCGCCTGGCCAGCGCCAGTGTGGATGGAAATATTCGTCTTCACGACGTGTCTGAAAAACGCCTGAAACTGCTTTACACCGAGCGGCCAGGCAACAGCGCGGGCGGGGCGAATCAGCCGTTTGCGGTGTCGTTCTCGCCCGATGGTCGCTGGTTGGCAGTCGGTTTCGCAGACAAGGCCACCGTTGCCGTGGTGCAGGCAGACAACCTGAAATTTGCCTTCGCGCCAGTGATGGATGCAAAGAGCGAGGGCAGCTTGAGCGCGCTGGCCTGGTCCGCGGATGGGCGCGAGTTGATGGCAGCGGGCACCTGGACGCGCGCGGACGGCACGCACGGGCTCAAACGGTGGGCCAATGGCGGGCGCGGTGCGGCCAGCGATGTGAGCTTGTCCCGCAATAGCGTGGTGGCGCTGCGTGCACTTGCTGGTGGCCGTGTGGCTTATGCGGCGACCGACCCCGCGTGGGGTTTGCTCCCAGCAATGGCGGGTGCAAGCAGTGCCGCCCACTCGTCCAGCAGTGGCTTGATGGATTTCAGGGGCAGCCGGGATAGCTTGCGACTGGCATCCGACGGCACCGCGCTTTCTTTCAGCACAGGTGGCGGCCAAGCAGGCGCTCCAAGCTTGGGTTTTGACCTGCGCAGTGCGGCGTGGGTGGCGGCGGCACCGGCGTGGCAGGCTGCGCGCGCAAGCAGTACAGGAATGCAGATTTCTGATTGGAGCGATAGCGCTTCACCCAAGCTCAATGGCCGACCGTTGGCGCTCACGGATGGCGAGATGTCAACCAGCGTTGCGGTTTCAACCCCCGGCGCAGGGTTTGCATTGGGCACCAGCTTCTATCTGCGCTTCTACAAGGCTGACGGCAGCCTCGCCTGGCGGGTTGCAGCGCCCGCAAGCACCTGGCAGGTGAACCTGTCAAACAACGGCAAATGGGTGGTGGCCGCTTTTGGCGACGGCTCAATTCGCTGGTTTCGCATCCGCGACGGTGTTGAAAATTTGGCGCTGCTGCCGCACGCCGACCAAAAACGTTGGGTGGCCTGGACACCGCAGGGCTACTACATGGCCAGCCCCGGCGGCGAAGACTTGTTTGGCTGGCATTTCAATCGCGGCGCATCCGCGAGGGCTGATTTTTTCCCCGGCTCGCGTTTGCGGGCCAGTTTTTACCGACCGGATGTGATCGCCGCTTTGCTGGACACGGCCGACATTGACGCGGCGTTGCGCGTCGCAGGGACCGCTACCACCGTCGTCTCCACGGCACCTCCAACTCCGACGCCCGCGACCGCGCCACCCGCCACGCCAGCGGCATCCATCGATCTCAAAACGCCGCCTGTCGTCACGGTGCTGTCGCCCCAAGATGGTGGCATTTTTTCCTCGCGCGAAGTCACCTTAAGCGTGTCGGTGCAAACCCCCGCAGGTGCGCCGCCCGTCAGCCTGCGCGCGCGCATGAACGGCAACAATTTTGAGCTGCCGCTGGCGCAGGCGAATCAATGGACGGGCGCGCGGAATCTGGTGGTGGATGCGGTCGAATCGCCAGCACCGCCGGGCACCCGGCAAGCCCGCTATGAGCAGCGCATCACCCTGCCGGCGCAGGATGTCGAGTTAATGCTGTTCTCCGACAATCGCAACGGCTACTCGACACCGGCCGTGGTGCGGATGAAGTGGGCAGGAAGTGCGGCACTGAGCAATTCACCACCAGCAGGTATCAGCGCCTCGCCCCGCCCTACCCTCACTGCGGCTGACGCGGTAGAGGCCGCTCTTCGGCCAGCCCTTTACGTGCTGGCCATCGGTATCAGCAAATACCAGAACACCAACATTCAATTGGCCTTCGCATCCAAAGATGCATCGGACTTTGCCAATGTCTTCAAGCTACAGGAAAAGCAGCTGTACCGCAAAGTCGATGTCAAGCTGCTGACCGATGCCAACGCCAAGCGCGACGACATTTTGGATGGCCTGGAATGGATCCGCCGCGAGATGACATCGCGCGATGTCGGCATTGTGTTCATGGCGGGGCACGGCATCAACGACAGCGACGGTGTGTACTACTATTTGCCGCAAGACACCGACACCGAAAAACTCAAGCGCACCGGGGTGATCTTCACCGAGATCAAAAACACGCTGGCGGCACTGCCGGGCAAGGCGCTGTTTTTCGTGGATACCTGCCACTCTGGCAATGTACTGGGCACGGGAAGGCGCTCGGTCAACAATGACTTGACGGCGGTGGTCAACGAGCTGTCCAGCGCAGAAAACGGGGTGATTGTGTTTGCTGCATCGACCGGGCGGCAGTTTGCGCAGGAGTCGCCCGAATGGGGTAACGGAGCGTTTACCAAAGCGGTGATTGAGGGCATGTCCGGCAAAGCTGACGTGGGCCGCACCGGGCGCGTCACGCACAAAATGTTGGATCTTTATGTATCGGAGCGCGTGAAGGCGTTGACACGCGGCACGCAATCACCCGTGACCATCGTGCCGCAAGGGATATCGGACTTTCCAGTCGCGATAACCCGTTAGCCTTCTACTTGTTGAACCGCGCTGCCACGTCGGCAATGCGCTTGCCAAACAGGCGGGCCGTCTCCAGATCACCTTTGGACATTTCAGCCGGTGACGCGTCTGACGGCGACTGAGCCATCGCGCCGCTGTAAGACACCACATTGTTGATGTCGTCACGCGTTGCCGCTTTGGAGTTGGAGGGCATCAAGCCCTGGCTCGCCCAAATCATGCCATGCTGCATCGCCAGGGTGAAGATGCCGTTGAGGGTTGACAGCTTGTCGCCGCTCAAGCCCGCACTGTTGGTAAAGCCGCCCGCAATTTTGTCTTTCCAGGCTTGTGCGAACCACTGCTTGCTCGACGCGTCGGCAAACTTCTTGAACTGCCAGCTTGCCGAGCCCATGTAGGTGGGCGAGCCCATGATGATGGCGTCCGCTGCCGCCAGGGTTGCCCAGGCGGCCTCAGTCAAATTGCCATCCGCATCAATGGCCAGCAAATCGGCCCCCGCACCGTCTGCGACCGCTTGCGCCATGCGCTGCGTATGACCATAACCCGAGTGATAAACAACTGCTACTTTTGCCATTTTGATGGTCCTTAATGAAGTGGAGAAAAACTGAATGGAAATCGAAAATTAGTTACTGCGCTTGGCATCTACACTCCAGGCACCCGCGCCGTGGGCTGCCAG
>JANOTO010000348.1:0-3231 GCA_031416395.1 Rhodoferax sp.
TGGAAAACCAAACGGCAGGTATTGGCCCTTGCCAGCCTCTCAAGCGCCGAAGTTGACTGACCGCTCCCGCTGCATAGCCGCCATCGACGCAACCGGGAACCCCTCGTGATCGGTCGCACGACTTTAAGACAAAGATCAGCAATCTTGTAGACAATTTCACTCGCCGGCCCAATAAACGCGTGCGCAAGCAGCTATGTTTTAAATAGCAAGGTGACAAGTGAAGAAGATGCGCTGCCCGAGGCTTTCTGCCACCCAGGCGAAATCACTGATGCCTGTGCGTGCCTCAGCGCGTTCTCAGCTTACAAAGACATCGACGGCCGCTGAGCCATCGCCGCTCGCCAGCGTTGAAGGTGTGGGTGTTGATCACCGGGCTTGATCTTCACAACGCGTGCAAAGTCAATTGCTACCACTGCAGTGATGTCGGCCACACTGAAACTGTCGGTGGCGATAAAGTTGCGGTCTGCCAGGCGCTCGTTGAGCATGACAAAGAACTGTTGCAGCCTTGCCAGGCCACGTTGCGCCAGTTCGGGAATCTGCGCATAGTCCATCTGCCCGGGCAGCGCCCGGTTGGCCATGGCTGGCGCGCTGTTTCGCAGTGCTTCGGCGACGGCCAACAGCCCCTCGAACTCGACGCGCCAGTTCCAACTGGCAATTTGCGCTTTTTCGTCTGGGGTGGTGCCCAGCAGCGGCGGCTCTGGGTAACGGGCTTCCAGGTAGGCCGTGATCGCCGCGTTGTCGGTCAGTATCGCCCCATCTTCAGTGCGCAGCGCCGGGACTGTGCACTGCGGATTGATTTTTTGATAGGCCCCGCTCAGTTGCTCGGAAGTCCTTAGGTCTACCTGGACCGTCTCATGGGCAATCCCCTTTTCGGCAAGCAAAATGCGGGCGCGGCGCGGGCTGGGCGCGGTGGTGCAGTCGTAGAGGGTGATCATGATTGGTCTTGCTTGGGTGGTTGGAGCGTTTTAACTAAAAAATAACTCGTAGGTTAATTATTCACCGAAAAGAGCCGAATTTTGCCTAAATTTAGGATAAATTAAGCCTCTAGCTCTCAGATAATATGCGTGAATAGCTATATTTAATATAGCAATTGCCACTCACTGACAGACGCATCCAAGAAGCATTTAAAGGGCTGCTCAATCCTTCGGCAAGCTCTTCACCTTGTCCATCAACCGCGCATGCACTGACGGCGACACAAATTTGTCCACTTCGCCGCCCAGGAGCGCAATCTCGCGCACGAAGGTGCTGGAGACGAACTGGTACTTGTCGCTCGGGGTGAGAAAGACGGTTTCGACATCGGGCATCAGCGTGCGATTCATCCCGGCGAGCTGGAACTCGTAGTCAAAATCGGTCACAGCGCGCAGGCCGCGCACCACGGCTTTGGCGCCGCGCGCCACCACAAAGTCGCGCAGCAGGCCACTATAACTGTCCACCTCGACTTGGACGTGGTCTTTGGCGACTTCGCGCACCATCTCCAGGCGCTCTTGCAGGGTAAACAGCGCGTTCTTTTTGTGATGGCCTGCGGCTACAGCCACGATCACTTTGCCAAACAACTGCATCGCACGTCGCACGATGTCCTCATGGCCGCGCGTCAGGGGGTCGAACGTGCCGGGGTAGACGGCAATCACGTTGTTGGCCATGGGGAATCCTGTTCAATCCAATGAGAGCCATAGTGCGCGGCGACGGTGCTGCACACTTTGAGGGGATCATTGCGCCGGATTATGCAGCTTTTCGCTGGAGCAAATGGGCGTGTACGGCACCGGCTTGTCTGTGCCGGTAGATCACCAGGTTGGCGGCCTCTAGCTGCGCATCTGTCCACTTGGCTGCCGCTTCAAGGTAAACAAAGCCTGTCGCTGAAACGGCCCGCCCTGCGGCCTGAACGGCAGCATCGTACAGGCCTGAATCAAACGGCGGATCGAGCAAGATCAAGTCCATGCTGTGGGCGTTGAGAGCTTTAAGCGCCGCCACGCCATCACCGCGAACGATTTGGGTGTTGCTGGCCTGCAGTTGGGTTTGCACCTTCTTTAACTGATCGACCAGGGCCGAATCATGCTCAACCAATCGCACTTCCAACGCGCCACGCGACGCGGCTTCAAAGCCTAATGCGCCTGTACCCGCAAAGGCATCCATGCAGCGCCAGCCCGTTAGGTCCTGGCCGAGCCAGTTGAAGAGCGTCTCGCGCACGCGGTCTGGCGTGGGGCGCAGGCCGGGTTTGTCGGCGACTTTGAGCTTGGTGCGTTTCCATTGGCCGCCAATGATTCGAATCTCGTGCGATTGAGCCCCGGCGCGGTTGATTTTGCTCACGGCGCGCCGCCCACTACCACGGTCACCATGTTGGCGGGCTGTAGCTTGCGCGCAAAGGCGGCTTTTACATCGGCAAGCGTGATCTTCTCTACCGCTTTTGTCCAGGTGTCCAGATAGTCCAGCGGCAGCTTGTTCCAGGCGATGTTGCTCACGTTGTCCAGCAGCTTGGCATTGGTGTCGATGCGCAGCGCAAAGCCGCCAATCAAAAAGCCTTTGGCGGCCTTTAGCTCGCTGGCACTCGGGCCGTCGGCCACAAACTTCGCCAGCACCTCACGCGAGACTTGCAGCGCCTGGTTCACCTGGTCGGGTCGCGTTTGCAAACCAATGGTGAACGCTCCGGCATGCAGGGCCGGGGAGAAATAGCTGTAGACGCTGTAGCTCAAGCCCCGCTTTTCGCGCACCTCATTGGTCAGGCGCGAGACAAAATCGCCACCGCCCAAAACATAGTTGCCCACCGTCAAAGCGAAAAAATCAGGATCATCTCGCTTGTAGCCAGGCTGGCCGATCAGCACATGAGCCTGGGCCGAGTCGAAGGCGATGCGCTCGTCTTTGGCTTGCGTCAGCGATGCGACTTCAGGTACGTTGGGCCAGGCGGCGCAGTCAGCGGGCGTGGCCGCAGGCGCGCGCGACATCAACTCAGTCACCATCGCATCCGCCTGCGCGCGTGTAACGGCCCCCACAATGCTCACCACTGCGCGGCACGGCAGCACGGCACGGGCGTACAGCGCTTTCATGTCGTCTACCGTGATCTTCGCAAGCGTCGCTTCGTTCACGTCAAACCCATACGGATGCGCGCCATACACCGCTTTGGCAAATGCGCGATTGGCCAGCGTGGCGGGTTGGGTGTTGGCTTCTTTGATGCTTGCCACCAGGCGCTGGCGGTTGCGCTCCCAGATGTCTGGCGCAAACGAAGGCTCGCCCAGTTGCCGC
>JANOTO010000349.1:0-1824 GCA_031416395.1 Rhodoferax sp.
ACAAGCGTGGCAGCAGATTGACGCGAACGACTGCGCAGCGCTGCTGGCAGCCACGGCCAGCAAGCAGAATGTCACGTTGACGCTGTGCGGAGAGCGATCAGCGCAAATTTATGGCGATTTGAGTGATTTTGATGATCTTGATGATCTTGACGATCTTGACGATCTTGACAAATCTTACTACAAAAGTAGTAAAAATGGCCCAAAAATCGGCCAAATTAGCGTTTTCTCCCGGTTTAAGAACTTTTTGAGCCCTCAGCTCCCGAATAATATCATTAGTTTGCTATGAATATAGTAGTACGCGACGTACCACCGCGCGCGGTGTGGGCGCTGGAGCAGGCGGGCGTTCACCCGCTGCTGGCGCGCCTGTACGCCTCGCGCGGCGTGAGTACCAAGGCGGAGCTGGAAGACGGCTTGGCGCTGCTGTTGCCGCCCTCGTCGATGCGCGGGTGCGCGCAGGCCGCTGTGCTGTTGGCCGATGCGATGGCCGCCGACAAACGCTTGTGCATCGTTGCCGATTACGACTGCGACGGGGCAACCGCCTGCGCCGTCGCTATTCGTGGCCTGCGTTTGCTCGGCGCAAAACACGTCAGCTACATCGTGCCGGATCGCGTGGTCGATGGTTATGGCTTGACCTCACCGATCTCGCAGCGCGTGAAAGACAGCCGTGCGGATGTACTGATCACCGTCGACAACGGCATCGCCAGCTTTGACGGCGTGGCCACTGCGCGAGCGTTGGGCTTGCAAGTGCTGGTGACGGATCACCATTTGCCCGCCATCGTCAACGGCGAAGTGGTGCTGCCGCAAGCCGACGCCATCGTCAACCCCAACCAGCCGGGCTGCGCGTTCGAGAGCAAGTCCATCGCGGGTGTCGGTGTGATGTTTTACGTGCTGCTGGCGCTGCGGGCGTTGTTGCGGGAGCGTGGCGTTTTCAATGCAGACACTCAACCGAAATTGGATGCGCTTTTGCCACTGGTCGCACTGGGCACGGTGGCCGATGTCGTCAAGCTCGATGCCAACAACCGCCGCCTGGTCGCGCAGGGCCTCAAGCGCGTGCGTGCGGGGGCGATGCCGCTGGGGATGACCAGCCTGTTCGAGGCCTCAGGCCGCGTCGCCAAAGTGGCCACCACCTTTGATTTCGGCTTTGCCTTAGGCCCGCGCATCAACGCCGCCGGTCGTTTGGCCGACATGACCTTGGGCATTGAATGCCTGCTGACCGATGACGCTGGCCGCGCTGCGGAGCTTGCCAAAACGCTCGATGCCATCAACCGCCAGCGCCGCGAGATCGAGGGCGACATGCGGGATCAGGCGATGAACATTGCCGAAGCTTTGTTTGACGACGGCAGCGAGCCACCACCGGCCATCTGCGTGTTCGACCCTGATTTTCACGAAGGCGTGGTGGGCATCGTCGCCTCGCGCATCAAAGACAAACTGCACCGCCCGGCCTTCGTCTTCGCGCAGAGCAAGGCACCGGGCAAAGAGCACGAGCTCAAAGGCTCAGGCCGCTCGATTGCCGGGTTCCACTTGCGTGATGCGCTGGACTTGGTCGCCAAGCGCCACCCCGGCGTGCTGCTGCGCTTTGGCGGCCACGCGATGGCGGCGGGCTGCACGGTAGAGCAGTCGCAGTTTGAAGCCTTTGAGCGCGCTTTCACCGATGTCGCCCGCGAGTGGCTGGATGCCGCCACTCTCACCCGCCGCCTGGACACCGACGGCCCCCTAGCGCCCGAGTACCGCCGCATCGACCTCGTGGACACGCTGCACAAAGAGGTGTGGGGCCAAGGCTTTGCCGCGCCGACGTTCAGCGAAGTGGTAGAGGTCGTCTCGCAG
>JANOTO010000350.1:0-17441 GCA_031416395.1 Rhodoferax sp.
GTGGCTTCGAACATGGCGATGGTGTCGCTCAAGTTCGCACCAGGAGCAATGCCAATTCCACCGACTTGCGCTGCCAGCGCGTCAGACACGTAGTCGCCGTTCAAGTTGAGGGTGGCGATCACGCTGTATTCAGCCGGGCGCAACAGAATTTGCTGCAAGAAGGCATCTGCAATGCTGTCTTTGACGATGATCTCTTTGCCTGTTTTGGGGTTTTTGAACTTCATCCACGGGCCGCCATCAATCAACTCGGCGCCGAACTCTCTCGCTGCCAACGCATAAGCCCAATCACGAAAGCCACCTTCGGTGAACTTCATGATGTTGCCCTTGTGCACAATGGTCAGGCTCGGCTTGTCGTTGTCGATGGTGTACTGCAGGGCCTTGCGCACCAGGCGCTCGGTGCCTTCGATCGACACCGGCTTGATGCCGATGCCAGACGTGTTGGGGAAGCGGATTTTCTTCACGCCCATCTCGTCTTGCAGGAACTTGATGAGCTTTTTGGCCTTGTCGGACTCGGCCTCAAACTCAATGCCCGCGTAAATGTCTTCAGAGTTCTCGCGGAAGATCACCATGTTGGTTTTGTGCGGCTCCTTCACGGGCGAGGGCACGCCAGTGAAATACTGAATCGGCCGCAGGCAAACGTAAAGGTCAAGCTCCTGGCGCAGCGCGACATTGAGTGAACGAATGCCACCGCCCACGGGCGTGGTCAGCGGGCCTTTGATGGAGACAACGTAATCTTTGACCGCATGCAGGGTTTCCTCCGGCAGCCAAACGTCAGGGCCATAGATATTGGTTGATTTCTCGCCAGCGTAGACCTCCATCCAGTGGATTTTCTTGGCTCCACCGTAAGCTTTGGCTACTGCAGCATCGACCACTTTGAGCATCACCGGTGTGATGTCTAGACCGGTGCCGTCACCCTCAATGAACGGGATGATCGGGTGATCAGGCACGTTGATGGAGTTGTCCGCATTGACGGTGATTTTTTTGCCTTCTGACGGCACTTTGATGTGTTTGTACATGGTGGAATGCTTGCGTTGGGGCCAATTTGGGGAAAGCTTTTTATTCTAACGTCAAAAAAAAAGGGGAACTTTGTCAACCACCCGTAAAGCACCCCCGTTACGGGTGAGCCTTCTGGTTTATCAGGAGGGAAGCTTCCAAACTGCACTCGCGTGCATTCCTTAACTATCTAGGATTTTCAAAATGAACAAAGTTCTCGCCACCCTGATCGCCGGTCTGTTCTCTGCTGCTGCTTTCGCTCAAGCTCCTGCTGCACCTGCTGCTGCCAAGCCAGTTGCTGCTGCTGTTGCTGCACCTGCTGCTGCTCCAGTTGCCGCTGCACCTGCTGCCGCTCCAGCCGTTAAGGCCGTTGCCGACACCAAGGCCGACAAAGCTGCTGATGCCAAGAAAGCCAAAATGGAAAAAGCTGCTGAAGCCAAGAAAATGAAGTCTGAGAAAGCTGCTGCTGCCAAGGCTGCCCGCGCTGAGAAAGCTGCTGCCAAGAAAGCCAAAATGGCTGACAAGCCAGTTGCTAAAGCTGCCGCTGCCAAAACAGAAGTTGCCAAGAAGTAATTCTTGACGCGTTAAAAAAAGCCCGCTTCGGCGGGTCTTTTTTTGCCCCGTCATTTTGAGACATGGGTTTTTAGTCTTGATTCACAATTGAGCCATGAAATACGCCGCTACCTCACTCGCAGTTTCATTGATCACCCTGTGCACACCCGCCAGCGCCCAAGACGGGCCGCAACTCGACTTGCCGCGCGCCAAGCTATCTGCAGGTGTCTATCAAATCACCGCCCAAGTGGCGCAAACGCCCAACCAGCGCAGCACCGGCCTGATGTTTCGCAAGGAAATGCCTCAAGCCGAAGGCATGCTGTTCATCTTCGAGCAGGCGGGTATGCAGTGTTTCTGGATGAAAAACACGCTGATACCGCTAACCGCCGCGTTCGTTGCCGACAACGGCGAGATCGTGAACCTGGTGGACATGAAGCCCCATTCCGAGGCGCCACATTGCTCCACCAAGCCCGTGCGCTACGTGCTGGAGATGAACCAGGGCTGGTTCGCTAAGAAAAGCATCAAGGCAGGCGCGAAGCTGAGCGGAGAGCCTTTCACCCGCTGATTGACCAAGTTCGTAGTCAGATTCAGGCGAAATTTTTCTCTGCAAAACCCCAATTGACCAGCTTGTCCAAGAACGTCTCGACAAACTTGGGGCGCATGTTACGGTAGTCGATGTAATAGGCGTGCTCCCATACATCAACCGTCAACAAAGCTTTATCAGCGGTAGTGAGCGGCGTGCCCGCAGCACCGGTATTGACGATGTCCACTGAGCCATCAGGTTTTTTGACCAACCAAGTCCAGCCCGAGCCGAAGTTGCCCACGGCTGATTTCACAAAGGCTTCCTTGAACGCGGCATAGGTGCCCCACTTCGCGTTGATCGCCGCTGCCAGCGCGCCAGACGGCTCGCCACCGCCTGCGGGCTTCATGCAGCTCCAGAAGAACGTGTGATTCCAGATTTGGGCCGAGTTGTTGTAGACGCCGCCGCTGGACTTCTTGATGATTTCTTCCAACGTCATCGACTCAAACTCGGTGCCTTTTTGAAGGTTGTTGAGGTTGGTTACGTAGGCGTTGTGGTGCTTGCCATGGTGGTATTCCAGCGTTTCCTTGGAGTAATTGGGGGCCAATGCGTCAATGGCGTAAGGCAGTGCGGGCAGAGTGTGTTCCATGATTTCCTCGTGGGTGGTTGAGATTTGGGTTGAAAACGAAATTGATTGTAGGAACTTTAAGGAGCAAGGTCGGCCACCGTGAGATCAACCGTCCCGTCAACAAGGGTTGCCCGCAGAGCCAGACCTGGTTGAGCCTGCAAAACGCTTGTAACGGTTCGTCCGTCAGTGTCTTGCAGCCACGCATAGCCGCGCTGCAAGACGAGGCTGGGATCCAGTAGCCCCAGTCGCAAAGACAATCGTTCAAGCTGCTCCTGGTGGTGCCCCAGGCACCGGCGTACGCTTTGCGAGTGATTGAGCGCCAGCAGTTGGAGGTTTTGGCTTTTACGCTTTGCAAAATGCTGAACCGATGCATTGAGCTGATGCGCATGTGCAGTCAATTCCACACGCGCTTTCGCGCTCAGTCCAGACGGTCGCCCCATGCGTTGGGCTGCCCCGTCCAGACGCTGGTGAAGTGTGTCGGTGACACGGTTTGAGGCCGCCTGCAACCGCTCTTGCGCGCTTTGCAGAAGGTTCAACCAAACGGATGCAGGCTGGGCCACCAACTCGGCTGCGGCGGTTGGCGTAGGTGCACGCAGGTCGGCGCAAAAGTCCGCAATGGTGAAGTCAGTCTCGTGGCCGATTCCGGTGATGACGGGAACCGGGCTTGCAGCGATGGTGCGCGCCAGACTCTCATCATTGAATGCGGCCAGGTCTTCAATCGACCCGCCGCCGCGCACCAGAAGGATGACGTCGACAGTGATCGCGTCTGAGGTGATAGGGAGCGAGCCCTGCCCCGCAACCTGATTGCCATTGCTGAAGCGATACAAGTCCAGAAGCGCCTGCCTGACTTCAGCCGCTGCGTTGGCCCCTTGAACCGATGCAGGCGCCAGCACCACTGGGATGTGCGGCACGCGCCGTTGCAAGGCCGTGGCCACGTCATGCAGCGCAGCAGCCCCCATGGACGTAACGATGCCAATACCGCGCGGCAGGGCAGGCAAAGGCCGTTTACGCCCGACATCAAACAGGCCTTGCGCCTCCAGCTTGGCTTTAACCCTGAGGAATTGCTCGAACAACGCCCCCTGCCCAGCACGGCTCATGGATTCGATGATCAGTTGCAAATCACCGCGCGGGCCATAAACATCCAGGCGGCCACGAACCTCGACCAGCTCGCCGTCGCGGGGCAAAAAATCGAGCAAGAGTGCCGCGCGGCGAAACATGGCGCAACGAATTTGCCCACTATCGTCTTTCAGCGACAAGTAACAATGCCCGCTGGATGCACGCGAGAAGCCCGTAATCTCGCCGCGAACGGCCACCGGGTTGAACCGCGCATCCAAAGCATCAGCAATGGCGCGGCATAGCGCGCCAACCTGCCATATTTGCGGCGAATTGACTGGCGATTTGGGTTCAAGCATGAACAAAAATGCGCTGCGCCAGTGATCTGCGTCCTGCCATTGCTCCACAGCAGCCAGAATTCGTGTGATTGGCCGGATAGACCTTCATGAAATAAGGTTTTTCGTTGCAACCAATTGATTTCATTTGATTTTTATCTGCCCAATTAATCATCATTTCGTTACATACGTGGATTGGCGCGGGCTGGAGACACTTAATGTGTAAGTTCTTCACAAAGTTATCCACAGAAACTGTGGGCCATAATCACGCTGCCCTCAATTTGCGCGAAAGACCACCCTTGTTCCCCATCATACAAGCCGCTGGCTGGCCTATTTGGCCGCTCATTGCCTGCTCCATCCTGGCCATGGCACTCGTTATTGAACGCTTTGTCAGCCTCAAAACCGCCAAAGTCGCGCCACCCAAACTGCTGGACGAAGCCATCAGCATTTCGCGCCAAAGCGTTCCGTCAACCGATGTGGTGACGCAACTGGAGAAAAACTCGGCCTTGGGTGAAGTGCTGGCCAGCGGCTTTCGCGCGCTAAATGCCAATCCGCGCTGCAGCGAGGCCGACTTGCGCTCATCCATGGAGGGCACAGGCCGCATCGTGGCGCACCGGCTGGAGCGTTATTTGAATGCACTGGCCACTATCGCGTCCGCCGCGCCTTTGATGGGCCTCTTTGGCACCGTGGTGGGCATGATTGAGATCTTTGGCTCGCAGTCACCTGCCGGTGGTGCAACCGGGGGCAACCCGGCGCAGTTGGCGCACGGCATCTCGGTGGCGTTGTACAACACCGCGTTTGGTCTGATCATCGCCATTCCCTCGCTGATTTTCTGGCGTTACTTTCGAGGCCGAGTCGATGAGTATTTGATGACCCTTGAACTGGCCTCTGAACGGCTCGTTCGTCATCTGAACATGATCCGCAGATCATAGGTTCGTACGATGAATTTTCGCCCCCGCAAAAGGGAAGAACCCGAGATCAACCTGATCCCGTTCATCGACGTCCTGTTGGTGGTGCTGATCTTTTTGATGCTCTCCACCACCTACAGCAAGTTCACTGAGTTGCAGCTCAAGCTGCCCGTGGCCGACGCCGACGCCCAGCGCGACTACCCCAAGGAGTTGATCGTCACCGTCAGCAGCGAGGGCAACTATGGCGTCAACCGCGTGCCGGTGCGGGGGCGCAGTGCCGAAGAGCTGTCTGCCGCGATGCTAAACGGTGCCAAAGCGGGCAAAGACAGCGTGGTGGTGATCAGTGCCGACGCCAGTGCTCGCCACCAGGCGGTGGTCACGGTGATGGAGGCGGCAAGGCGCAGTGGCTTGACGCAAATTACCTTTGCCACGCAGTCTTCCGCCTCAGGTGCTGCGGGCGTGCCCGCCGCAGGTGCAAAAAAATAAGCCTACGGCGGCTGCCCCAACCATGAGCGGGCTTACAAAGGTTTGGACGCGGCGCGGGCCCATGGCCTGGCTGTTGTGGCCCGTGTCGCTCCTCTACGGGCTGATCACCAGTCTGCGCCGCGGCCTTTATGCGCTGGGCGTTTTCAAAACAAACCGTGTGCGCGCCAAAGTCATCGTCGTGGGCAATGTCGTGACAGGCGGTGCTGGCAAAACACCGGTGGTGATGGCTCTGGTCATGCACCTGCAAGCGCGCGGCTGGCACGTTGGCGTGGTCTCACGCGGCTATGGGCGAAGCAGCACCGACTGTCGCGAGGTGCTGGACAACAGCACGGCTGATGAGGTGGGTGACGAGCCTGCCCTCGTCAAGTCGACCTGCCATGCACCCGTCTTTGTGGCGGCCAAGCGATTTGAAGCGGCAGGCGCCCTGCTGGAGGAATACCCCGAGACGCAAATTATCGTCTGCGATGACGGCCTGCAACACCACGCCTTGCACCGCGATCTGGAGATTTGCGTGTTTGACGACCGGGGAATCGGCAACGGCTTTTTGCTGCCTGCCGGCCCCTTGCGCGAGCCCTGGCCCAGGCCCACTGACCTGGTGCTGCACACAGGGGTGCAAGCCAGCAGCGTGCAGGATGCCTTCACCGCCCGGCGCGCTTTGGCAAGCTACGCGCTGCGCGTGGACAGCCGCTCCATGCCGTTGTCAGAGTTGCGCGGCAAGCCCCTGCTGGCAGTAGCGGCCATCGCCCAGCCCGAGGCCTTCTTCAACATGCTGCGCGACCAGGGCTTGAGTTTGGCGAAAACGGTGGCGCTGCCGGATCACTACAACTTTCAGCACTGGGTACGACCGGCGGTGAAGAGCCATACCCTGGTCTGCACCGAAAAAGACGCGGTCAAACTCTGGCGCAGCAACCCCGACGCGCTGGCCGTGCCTTTGGTGCTGACACCCCAGCCCGAGTTCCTGAGCGCGGTGGATGGGGCCATTGAGGCGTGGCAATAAACCCAATATGGGTATATTTACACCAAAAATTCAATCCAAAACCACAAATCCTAGAACTATTGGCACTTAGCTCTCGTATTTAATGGGTTTGTAGCTTTTTTTTACATAGCGTATAAAACTCACGCAAACTGGCGATATCACGACGGCTGCTGCGCCAGCCACCGCCGCATGGCATCGTTCAACCGCGTCTGCCAGCCGCAGTGCGGCCCCAGATACGGAACGCGGCGGGTAAAAATTAACCTGTAGGTTAATTATCATCCAATTTTTGCACTGACAAACCAAATTTTAGACTTTTTAGCCCTCTAGCTCTCGCTTAATATAGTTGTATTGCTATTTAATATATAGCTCGTTAACTGCTCCATATTTTTTCAAATAGACCGCGCAGCCTCTGCTTTCACGCGCTGAATCCGAATCACCCACTGTCGCACCACTTGCGCCAAGGCGCTGGTCGCCAAAGTTATCATCACTCCATGGACACACGACTACTTGAGCTGCTGGTTTGCCCGGTCACCAAAGGCCCGCTTGAATACGACCGAGAGCGCCAGGAGCTGACCTCGCGCAGCGCGCGCCTGGCCTACCCGGTGCGCGACGACATCCCGATCCTGCTGGAGAGCGAGGCACGGGTGATGACCGATGAGGAACTGGGGCTTTGACATCGGCTGCAAGAGCGCCTGTGACACTCCCCGCGCCCCTCACCATCCTGATTCCGGCGCGGCTGGCCTCCACCCGGCTGCCCAACAAACCCCTGGCTGACATCCACGGCGTGCCGATGATCGTTCGGGTCGCGCAGCGCGCGTTGCTGACCCGCAAACTGGCTGTGGGTGAGGTTCGCGTGGTGGTGGCGGCAGACAGCCCCGAGATCACCGCCGCCTGCGCGGCGCACGAAATTGAGGCGTTGCTGACCCGCGCTGACCACGCAAATGGCACCGACCGGCTCGCCGAAGCCTGCAACATCCTGTCATTGCAAAACGATGCCATCGTGGTCAACGTGCAGGGCGACGAGCCGCTGATGGACCCGGCCTTGATCCTGGCGGTGGCCGAGCTGCTGGCGCAGCGGCAAGAAGCCAGTATGAGCACAGCGGCACACGCCATCGACACGCTGGAGGATTTTCAGAACCCCAACATCGTCAAGGTCGTGTTGGATGTGTCGGGACTTGCGCTGTATTTCAGCCGCAATGCCATCCCCCACGCGCGCGACTTTGCCGGGCAAGCCTGGTGGCAGGGCGATGCCGTTGGCAGTCGAGCGTTGATGCGCCAAGCCGCTCCGCTGCGCCACGTCGGCATTTACGGCTACCGGGTCGGTTTTTTGCGGCTGTTCCCAACACTCGCGCAAGCCCCGCTGGAGGTGACCGAGGTGCTGGAGCAACTGCGCGCCCTTTGGCACGGGCATCGCATTGCCGTCCACATCGCTGCACACGCACCAGGGCCGGGTGTGGATACGCCCGCAGACCTGGCGCGCGTACGCGAAATTTTTTCGCAACTGAAATGCAACACCCGTCAGTGAATTGCAGCCCCACGCGTGCTATTCTCCAATCAGAGAAATCGCCTGCCGAGCCAGCCGATCCATAGAAAATTTGAGGAACGACATGAGACTGATATTGTTGGGCGCGCCCGGTGCAGGCAAAGGCACCCAGGCCACCTTTCTTTGCAAAAAATATGGCATCCCCCAGATCTCGACGGGGGACATGCTGCGCGCCGCAAAAGACGCGGGCACGCCACTCGGGCTGGAGGCAAAAAAGATCATGGACGTGGGCGGCCTGGTGGGCGATGACATCATCATCAATCTGGTTAAAGAGCGCCTTACCCAGCCAGACTGCGCCAACGGTTTTCTGTTCGATGGCTTTCCGCGCACACTGCGCCAGGCAGATGCCATGAAGGACGCAGGTGTCAAGCTCGATTACGTGCTGGAGATCGACGTTCCATTTGACTCCATCATCGAGCGCATGAGTGGGCGGCGCTCGCACGCGCCGTCCGGGCGCACCTACCACACCAAGTTCAACCCGCCCAAAGTCGATGGCAAAGACGATGTGACTGGCGAGGCGCTAGTGCAGCGCCCAGACGACCAGGAAGACCGCGTAAAGCACCGCCTGGAGGTCTACAGTGCGCAAACCCGCCCGCTGGTTGCCTACTACTCCAACTGGTCAAAAGCCGAGCCCGCCGCTGCGCCAAAATACCGCGCTATTGCCGGTGTGGGGTCGGTCGAGGAAATTACGGCCCGGGCACTCGCTGCGCTGTCCAGTTAGCTGCCGTCACGCCGGGCTGGAGCGCAGAGCATAAGCTTTGCCAGCGAAATACAGGTATTCAACGCGCATGACAGCCTCGCCCTGCTCGCCTGTCAAAGTGAAGCCCAGCAAAGAGACTGTAGCCCCTGCTTTTATCTCAGGCACCTTCCACGCTTCCATGCGGGTCAGCGGTGCCAATTCAATCTCCCACCGACGATCTTTGCGCGTAGGTACGACCGCCCGCGCAAGCAATGCACGGCCATCGACCGGGGCCGTTTGCGCCGGGACATCGCGCGTGGTCAGATCTGCGGGAAGTTTCAAATTCGCGGGCACTTCAATGTCCAGCTCCGCGTGCGGATTCGCCCAGCGCACAGCAACCACCTTGCCCTCCAGATAAATCGGCCGGTTTTGGTCAAAGCTGCTCCAGCCATGGTGAGCCAGCACCACGGACGGTGCCGCAAGCCACGGAGCCGCCAACGCACTGAGTATCCATTCACGTCGTTTCATCGCACTGTCCTTATGGATAAAAAGTCAGAGATAGGCAATCCAGCGACCGCACGCCACGACCGCAACCCAGATCAGGGTCGACACCACCATCAGCGCGCGCGCGGTAAAGTCTAACTTCCCCAGTGATTGTCTGGCATGAAACCAGCCTGCGTTACAGGCTGCGGTAAACAGCAACACCATCTTCAGGGTGAATGCGCGGTTGCTCAACAACTCGGCTGGGCGGGTGGCGAACATCAATCCTCCCGACATTGCAGCCAGCGAAAACCCAAGCAAAGCCAACCCCAGGCTGAGCCGCGCCAAATCAGCCACAGGAAGGTTTTTGCCGCGCCCAAACACGCGCAATTCCAGTAACACCAGATTGCCCAGCAGCATCGCTATGCCAATGATGTGTACGATCTCCAGTACCGGGTACGCCCACGATGACAGCTCAATCCCTTTGAACATGGCCAGTGCGTCTCGATGTCAGGCCGATGCCATCAATTCCAGCATCAGCGCAATGCGCGCCTTGACTGGCGACAGCCCCTCGGAATGCGCAATGGCCGCATTCAGCACCGGAATCACCTGCCCCATCGCACACCGAGTGCTGCGGCGCACCGCGACACCGCTGGCTTGTGCGCGCAGCAAAGCCGCTTCCAGGTCGTGGTGCAAGCTTCCGTTGCCAGTGCCAGCCACAACAATGCCGCGGACGGGCTCGACCTGTCCGCTGGCGGACTGCGCCAGCAAGGCATCGACCATCAAAGCACTCGCGCCAGCATGGTTCATCACCATCTCGACACGTGGCCAGTTGCTTTGAATATCTATATTTTTAATAGCGTTGTATGCAATTGATTCGGGAGCTAGAGGCCAATTTTTTAACAATCGGACTGCACCCTCCTCCACATAGCCCAGCGGCCCCGCGTCGCCTGAATCGAAAGCATCGAGCCGGTAGGTGTGGATTTTCTGCACGTCCATTGCAGTGTGTAGCGTACCGGCACAAACCGCTACAACGCCTTTCGCGCCGGGTGTCAGCGCCACCGCAATCGCATCGCGGATATTTTGCGGCCCGTCAGAATTCAGCGCAGTGGCAGGTCGCATGGCGCAAGTTAGCACCACGGGCTTGGCACCGAGCAGGTCACGCGGAAGGGCAAGGTGCAGAAAAAAAGCCGTCTCCTCCAGCGTATCAGTGCCATGGGTGATCACCACGCCCTGAACCTGAGGGTCTGCAAGCCAGTAAACCGTTCGCACCAGCAGCTTTTGCCACAAGCTGAAGCTCATGTCTTTGCTATCGATCTGCGCGACTTGCTCAGACACCAACTCGCAAGGTAACTCCGCCAAAGCCGGTATTGCGTGCAACAGTTGCGCGACGCCGATCTGCGCGGCGGTGTAGCCGATGTTGTCACCATCAAGCGCGGCGGTTCCTGCAATCGTTCCTCCAGTACCCAACACAATTAACTTTTTAGCTGTATTTTTTGACATGACTTGCAAAATTTCGAAAACTGGTTAAAAATACAGTAACTGGACATTCAGACAGCCCATGTAAGTCACTTAGGAGTCATCATGATGGATCTTCCAAACTTATCCGCAAAACTCACTGCGCGCCAGCAACAGATATTGGAACTTATCCAAAGTGCAATTGCCCGCACCGGTGCGCCGCCAACCCGGGCAGAAATTGCCGCTGAATTGGGCTTCAAGTCGGCCAATGCGGCTGAGGAGCACTTGCAGGCTTTAGCACGCAAAGGCGCTATTGAGTTGGTGAGCGGTACATCACGGGGTATTCGTCTCAAAAATGACCAACTACGCTCCATCAATGAGTCGCGCGGTGGGGCGTTTTCACTGGCAAGTTTGACGCAGTTAGTGCTTCCATTGATTGGCCGAGTCGCGGCGGGCTCCCCAATTTTGGCCCAAGAACATGTTGATCAGACTTACTTCGTTGAAAACAGCCTGTTTCCACGCAAACCAGACTATTTGCTGAAGGTGCGCGGCATGTCCATGCGCGATGCCGGCATTATGGATGGCGACTTGCTGGCCGTCCAAGCCACCAAAGACGCCAAAAATGGACAGATCGTGGTCGCACGGTTGGGGGATGAAGTCACCGTCAAGCGCTTTAAGCGCAACAAGCACCTGATCGAACTTCACCCCGAAAACCCTGACTACCAAACCATTGTGGTTGAGCCTGGGGAGGCGTTCGAGATTGAGGGACTGGCTGTTGGGCTCATTCGCAACACCATGTTGATGTAGCGCTAACAGCACTCAAAAGCACCCGAACACTGACCAAACTTTACGGAATTGAGAGGTTTCAAATGAGCATCGCTTCGTTAACCGTTCCTGCCGCTCTGGCACCACTTCATAGTTTCTTTCGCTGGTTGGGAGTCCCACAGCAGCGCAGTCCTGCGCGCTGTAGTACGCCAGTAATGCCCGCGGGGCGCCTTGTCGCGCCACCCGCTTTTTTGCGACAGCGCGCCGCCGTCAAGCCCCTCGCCGCGTGCCGAACACTGCCAGTGGTTCGAGTCATCCGCATGCTGGAAAGCGGTCAATCGCGCAGCAGCGTGGGTCGCATGGTGATCTCAGGACGCATGGTCGATGTTTGCGCCGAGCTTGATCGGTTGGCGAACCGAGAAGAAGCCAGCGGGGAACAAGGGATTCATTGAGAACGTCAGCTTAGAACGTCTGCTTATTTAGCGGCAGCTCCCAGCAGGTAGTCGCCTTTGCCCAAACTCACGCCGTTGTGACGCAAAATCATGTAGGCCGCCGAGATGTGGAAGAACATGTTGGGCAGCATCCAGTGCTTCAAATACGCCTCGCCCGTCAGCGTGCGCGTCACGTCCTTACCCACTGGGAAGGTGACTTCTTTGGCCTCGGTGCCGTCGAGCTTGGCGGCCGGAACAGAGGCTAGAAACTCAAGCGTCTTGCTGATGCGCGCCTTCAATTCCGGCAAGGTGGTCTCGACATCCTCAAATTTCGGCGCGTCGATTCCCGACAACCGGGCCACTCCATTTTTTGCTGCATCGCAGGCGATGAGAACCTGGCGCGTGAACGGCAGCATGTCGGGGGCCATACGGTATTGCAGCAGGGCCTGCGGATCGCATTTTTTTTCGTCAATATAGGCCTGCGCTTTGTCTAAGAAATGACTCAAATTGCCCAGCATGGACGTGCAAATGGGCAGCGCGGCTGACGACATGGAAATTGACATGAAAAGTCTCCTGTTTTTGGATACAAAAAAGTGTGCGGTTGCAATGCTAACCGTGAGGGAGAGTTTCTGGCGGCCTCGTAGGATCGCACTAGCCGGTTTGTCGCACGGCAGCCACCCAGCCAGCGTTTTCTGACACAAATTGCCGGGCACTGACCTGGAACTAGCGCTTTTGAGGCCCGTTCGCCAAGGCACAATACTCCCATGAATATCGTGATTCTTGATGACTATCAGGACGCAGTGCGAAAGCTGCATTGCTCCTCAAAACTTGAGGCCTTCCCCGCCAAGGTCTACACCAACACTGTCAAAGGCATCGGGCAGCTTTCGATACGGCTCAAGGATGCCGATGTGATCGTGCTCATCCGGGAGCGCACTCACATTACACGCTCCCTGATTGAAAAGCTGCCAAAACTCAAGTTGATTGTGCAGACCGGTCGCGCAGGGGCGCATATTGATGTTCAGGCCTGCACTGAGCGCGGCATTGCGGTGGCTGAAGGTGCTGGTTCTCCCGTCGCGGCGGCTGAACTTACTTGGGCGCTGATCATGGCGGCGATGCGACGGCTGCCGCAGTACATCGGCAACCTGAAACATGGTGTATGGCAGCAGTCGGGCTTGAAGTCGGGCTCGATGCCGCCCAATTTCGGGATTGGCACGGTCTTGCGCGGAAAAACGCTGGGCATCTGGGGGTTTGGCAAGATCGGCCAATTGATCGCGGCGTATGGTAAAGCGTTCGGTATGAAGGTTCTGGTATGGGGTAGAGAGCCGTCGCGCGCCAAGGCGGTTGCCGATGGCTACTTGGTCTGTTCCAGCCGCGAGCAGCTATTCGAGCACAGCGATGTGCTGAGCCTTCATCTGCGCCTGAATGAAGACACCCATTCGATCGTGAGATACGAAGACTTGGCGCTAATGAAAGCTACCGCGCTGCTGGTGAACACCTCTCGTGCAGAGTTGATTGAACCCGATGCGCTGATCAGCGCGCTCAACCGCGGGCACCCCGGCATGGCCGCCATCGACGTTTTTGAGAATGAGCCCATCCTACAGGGCCACGCGCTGCTGCGGCTGGAAAACTGCATCTGCACGCCCCACATTGGCTATGTAGAGCAAGACAGCTTCGAGATGTACTTTGGCGATGCGTTTGACAACGTGATCAACTTCATCAAGGGCACACCCAGCAACATTGTGAACCCAGGTGCGTTGCAGGTTCGTCGCTGAATCTTATCGCTGTATCTTATTTCGGCTTTGACTTATTGCCTTTGGGGTTCGCAACCGTCAACTTGGCATTCTCTGACGACAAGTCGAAATCAAGCAGATTGTCAGCCAGGTAGCCCGCTTGGGACTCCGGCCCTGAATTGCCAGACTCTGCTGCTGCAGCTTTGGCTTTGAATCCCTGGGTGCCTGCACCTGCAGGAGCCTGGGCCTTTAGCAATTTTGAGAAATCTGACACCTCATTTTCACCCGGCTTTTGCATAGGGGAGAGTGCGACCAGACCGGACAAATCCAGATCCAGTTCGATGTCCAGCTCGCCCGATCCGCTAACAGATTTGATTGCAATCAGGTCAAGCGTCGTGGGTGCATTCAGCACGCCCGTAACACTGGGCAAATTGGGTGTTGGCAGTAGCCCCGCGCCGCTGCTGTTCAAAGAGATATCCACCTCCGACAAGCCGGACAAAGGTGGCAAGGGCAAATCGACCGAGCCATCGGTATCGAAGCTGCGCGAGGCAGGCCCCGCGGAACCGACCATTGCCGACAGGCGCGCGCCCTTGCTGATAGGCGCCATATTGGCCCGCAGCGGTGAGAGATCAGATGTCGGCTCTTCACGGATGGTGAAGCTCTGCGCAATCGCGTGCAGCAGCAGCAAATCGCGAAACGCCGCCAAGTCAAATGGCGTGCTGCGGTCATCCAGGGAATCCCGGAAGATCGAGGCCTCAATGACCATCAAGGCTTTGCGCGTGGACCACAGAGCCGTGATGTGCGCCAGCACGTGCGGGTACTCCTCCAAGCTCTTACCCTCGTTCCGGAACGCCGCAAACTCCGGCACGCGGGCGTTGAACAGAAGATTGAAGTCTTCGCGAAACTGCCGAAAGTCCGTCTTCAGATTCAGCGAATGGAAAATCTGGAGCAGATCAAGGTAGATCAGCGGACTGGTCTCCCCGTGGTCATTGATCTGCTTTTCAAGAATCTGCACGGCTTGATCGGTTTGCCCCAGCGATACAAAGAAGTCAGCCTGCTGGCGTACGTCAAAAAGCTGCTCCGAGTTGATCGGGCGGGCTGCCAGGGCCTGCATTTTTGTGATCGCAGGCATAGGCTCCAATTGCGGCGACAGTGGACCGGGGCGTATCGCACTGTGGGACTTGCCCGATTTCATCAACTGGTCGAAGTTCGACTCCGTCATCTCCACCAGACTGACATCCAGCTCAGAAGAGGGAGCATCTTCCAAGCCGGTCAAGCTGGAGTAACGAGATTCAACCCGCGATTCGACCTGCGCCTCGCCGCCCGATGCCTGCAACGCCACCGGCTTGGAGACCAACTTGCCCGCACCACTGGCTCGCACCTCGGATGCCGCTTCCTGCGCCATCGCCGCGCCGCCTACAGCCGCAGCGGGAGGCGCATTACGCCCTGCGCGCCACCAGTCGTCCTTACCAGCGCCAGAGGGTAAGACCGCGCTTAAACGGCTCCACATGTAGGCCATCGCAGCAAGGCAAGCCAGCACCAGCGCCACCAAGCCATACAACCACTGCACGGGCACCCGATCAGCCTGCGCCGCTTGCACCTTCAGGCGCATATCCTGCAAACTGGCTTCGTTTTTGGCAGCCAGTGCGACCAATGTCTTGACGCTGTCTTCCAATGATTGCATGCGCTGTGCATCGCGCAGGCCATCCCGCGTCCCATCACTCGCAGGCGTGCTGGCTGAAGACTCCAGATTGGAGACCCGCTCCGTCAGCACGACCAACGGGTCGAGCGTCAGGCGTGACTGGCCGGCGGAGGAACCGGCTTCCTTGGGGTTCTGAGCCTTTTCGGCAGCTTGCATCGGGGGCGGGGTGGCAACTAATGCTGCTGTAGCGGCGATTTTGGCGGCAGGCGGGCTGCGAGGAGACTCGATGACGGGGGCCGTCGCAGTCGGGGTGGGACGCACATTGGCGAGAGCCTTGGGCGGCCGCGGGCGTGCCGGGGGCCGCACCGTCGGCGCTGCCCTCAGGGGCGCCACCGGACGCGCTGCCGACGGCGCGCTAGACAAATCACCATTGCGCTGCGGGTTGGCGGTTGCGCCAGACGCGGGTTCTGCGGCGGCTGGCGTCGTCGTCGCTTGCATCGTCGTAGCTACAGGCAGCGCGGTACTCAGGGGCGACGCGGACGGTGCCACCACAGGCAAAGATGCGTCCGACGGAAAGTCTGCCAAAAGCACATACCGGCGCGAACTCTTTTGAGCGCAACCGGCGCGCAAGTAAACCGTCACCATTGGCTCGTCAATGAAAGAGGACGAGATCACCCGCACATTGACAGTATTCGCTTGCGCGGTGGGTTCGACCGTGACGCGCACGCGGCCCGGGTCTTGCCGCGCGTCGGCATGAAAAACGTCCGCCTCCGGGCAAAGGGCCGTTGCAGCCTCGTCGGCGTTGAGCTGAATTTGCACCACAACGTCCAATGGCTGGCCCACGACGGCGGCACCACGCACCCGACCCAGCGTCAAAGCTGCGGTCTGGCCGGCTGCAAGCAGCAGCAGTAGCATGAAGAATCTGTTACGAAGTTTCACATCTCAATTCCGAAATTGGCTTGATTCTCGCCTGAAGACTTTCTTAAAAGTCATTTGTCACAGCCGCCATCATAATCGCGCCATGAGCCCCATTTTTCAAAGTACAGGCATTGTTGGCACGGGCGCGATGGGCCGTGGCATCGCACAGATCGCAGCACAGGCAGGCAGCCGCGTGCTTTTGTTTGACGTGGTGCCCGGCAGTGCCGCGGCCGCGCAAACCTCGGTTTTCGCGCAATGGGACAAATTGTGCGAGAAGGGCCGGCTTGATACCGCCCAAGTCGAAGCACTCAAAGCACGCCTGGTTTGTGCCGAATCGCTCGGTGCGCTGTCCGGCTGCGATTTGGTGATTGAGGCTATTGTCGAGCGCCTGGATGCCAAAGCCGGGCTGTTTGCAGAGCTGGAAAAAGTCGTCTCTCCAAACGCAATCCTGGCCAGCAACACATCGTCCCTCTCAGTCACCGCCATCGCGGCAAAATTGGCGCAACCTGGGCGACTTGCCGGATTTCACTTCTTCAACCCCGTGCCGCTGATGAAGGTGGTGGAGGTGATTGCAGGGCTGAAAACTGCCGCGCTCACTTGTGAGCGCCTTGCGATATTTTCCCGCCAGATGGGGCACACCCCGGTGACGGCGCAGGACACACCGGGCTTCATCGTCAACCACGCCGGGCGCGGCTACGGCACGGAGGCGCTGCGCATCGTGAACGAAGGCGTGGCTGATTTCGCGACCATTGACCGCATTTTGCGCGACCAGATCGGCTTCAAGCTGGGGCCGTTTGAGTTGATGGACTTGACCGCGCTGGACGTCTCGCACCCGGTGATGGAATCGATCTATCACCAGTATTTTGAAGAGCCGCGCTACCGGCCCAGCGTCATCACCGCGCAACGCCTGGCCGGTGGGATCGTGGGTAAGAAAGTCGGTGAAGGCTTCTACCGGTATGCCGATGGCGTCGCGCAAATCACGCCCGAGGCCAAGCCACCGCAGCTCGACACCTTGCCCCCCGTCTGGGTATCGCCCCGTGCGGCACGTCGCCCGGAGTTGCTGCTGCTGCTGAAGACACTCGGTGCCAGCGTTGAAACGGGCGCATCACCTTCTGCGCGGGCGTTAACGCTGGTGGCCCCACTGGGTTTTGATGTGACCACTGTGGCCGTCGTAGACCGGCTGGACCCAACCCGCACAGTAGGCATTGACATGCTGGTGAGCGACGCGGCAACCAGGCGCCGCGTGCTGGCCACCAACCCCGCCACGCGGGTCGACATGCGCGCAGCCGCCCATGCGCTGATGGCACGCGATGGCAAGGCCGTCAGCGTGATTCGCGACAGCGC
>JANOTO010000351.1:0-3090 GCA_031416395.1 Rhodoferax sp.
GCGTCTCAACGCCCTCCGCCAGTACCTCCAGACTCAGGTTGCCAGACATGCCAATGATGGTGTCGATGATGACTCCATCGGCCTCCTGCAGGCCGATGTTGCGCACGAACGACTGGTCGATCTTGAGCTGGTTCAGCGGCAACTGCGTGAGGTAGGTGAGCGACGATTGGCCCGTGCCAAAGTCGTCTATCGCAAAGCGCACGCCAATTTTTTTGAGCGCATTCATCTTCTCGATGGTGTCCTGCACATTGGCCAGCACCAGGCTTTCGGTCAACTCCAGTTTGAGGCGTTTCGGGTTGGCCGCTGTTTCGCGCAGCACGGACTTGACCTGCGAGACAAAGTCCGCTTGACTAAACTGCCGTACGCTGACGTTAACGGCCAGCACCAGGTCAGCACGGCGCGGCACCACCTCCCAGCGCTTGAGCTGTTGGCAGGCGTGGGTCAACACCCAATACCCCAGGGGCACAATCAGCGCGGTTTCCTCAGCCACGCCAATGAACTCGCTGGGCAGCACCAGGCCGCGCGCGGGGTGGTTCCAGCGGATCAGCGCTTCGGCACCCACGGGGAGGTTGCGGGTGTCAAACTGGCCCTGGTAGTACAGCTCAAACTGATCCAGTACCAGGCCCGTGCGCAGATCTGCCTCCAGCGAAGCGCGGTCGGTGATGACGGACTGCATCGACACATCGAAAAACTTGAGTGCGTTACGTCCCGAGGCCTTGACCTGGTACATCGCAATATCAGCCTGCTTCAAAATTTCTCCAGCCTCTTTCTGGCCTTCTCCAAACAGCGCAGCACCCATGCTGGGCGTGCTGTTGTGCAGGTTTGCACCCAGGCGAAAGGGCTGGTTCAGGCTGGAGAGGATTTTGTCGCCCACTAGTTTTGCGTGGACGCGCGCTTCGGACGAAGTTTTACCCAGGCCTTCAAGCATCACCACAAATTCATCACCGCCAAGGCGGGCAACGGTGTCCTGCTCGCGCACGCAGGCGGTCAGGCGCTGGGCTACACGCTCCAGCAGGCAGTCGCCCATGTCGTGGCCCAATGTGTCGTTCAGGATCTTGAAGTGATCCAGATCCAGGAACAGCACGGCACCGTGCTGGCCGCTGCGCGTGCTTGCCGTCAAGGCGCGGGCCAGGCGGTCGCTCAGCAAACGGCGGTTGGGCAGGCGGGTCAGCGGGTCATAGAAAGCCAGTTGCTCGATCTCGGCGGTGGCCGCGCGCAGTGCTGTCACGTCGTTGTACACCAGCACCATGCCGCCGTCGGGCGTACGGTTTTGGGTGATGTGAACGATAACCCCATTGGCCAGTTGGCGCTCCATCGAGTCTTGCATATTCGTGGGTGACAGGCGCCCAGAAACCCAATCCTGGCGCTCCTTGTCGCTCGCCTTGGGCATGTCCTGGCGGGTCACTTCCTCCAGAATCGCACGAAACGGCTGCCCGGTGATCAGCATGTCTTTTGTCCAAGGAAACAGGCTGATGTAACGCTGATTCCAAGTGAGCATTTCGCCTGCAGCGTTGAGCAGCATGACGCCGCTGGGCATCGACTCCAACGCCTGGTCCAGGCTGCTCTTGGACTGTGCTATGGCCTGGCGGGCCTGGGTGATGCGCGCGACATACCACAGCACCAGCGCGCCTGTTGCCGAGGCCATCAACCCAAACACCAAAGCGACGCCGGCGAACAGGTTGCGCTTGCTGCGCCAGTCGCGCAGTGCGTACTCCAGAGGAATGCTGGCGGTGACGAGCAGCTCGCGGTACAGCGTGGGTTGCGCTGCGACGATGGCGGGCACGCCACTCAAGCGTGCGGGCAGCCGCTGCACGGAAGAGGCGAGGCTTTGCGCCGGATCCCAAGGGAATGGGCCGACTTTGGCCGTGGTAGCTCGGCTGGCGGCGGCCTTGGGTGACGCGTTTTCGCGGGGTGAAGCATCCAGGCTCTTCGTGCCAGCGTCTTTCGGGACAACACTTGCAATCACTTGCCCAGTAGCGCGCTCCAGGGTGATCTCGAAGCCGCTTTCATCGGTGCCTTGCACCATCATGCCGGTGAGCGTCGAGATTTGCAGCTCAGCGACGGCCAGCACCTGGCTGCCATCGGCTAACCTGAAATGGCGTGCCAAGTACAGCACGCCTTGCTCGCTGGAGGTGCTGAGCGCCGGTGCGCTGATCGTCAGCGCGGAGCTGACATCGCCCAGTGCCGCTTCGATGAATCCATTGGGCAGTGCCAGCACGGTCTGCTCGGCGGCAATTCTGGACGAAGCGATCACATTAGCCTGCGCGTCAATCAATGCCACATAGCGCACCAGCAGGCTCTGCTGCACCGCATCGCTCATCAACTGATTGGCGATTTTGGGGTTGATCGCATTGCGTCCGCGCTGCGAGAGCCCCAGAAGCTCGTCCATGCTGGCCAAGAGCACATCAATGCCCAGAAAGCTGCGGTTCAGCGCTGCGACCGCGCCGCTGGTGAAGCGCACCACGCGCGACTCGTGATCTTGCAGGGCGGTCTGGCGGGTCTGCCAGACCAAGCCAAGCGCGGTCAGCACGATGGCTCCCAAAAAGGTAGCCAGGGCACCCAGAATCGACGCGTTGACCCTCGAGATGGGCAATCTAATCATGTTCCAACGTTTGCAGTCGTCTCAAGCTTTCGCCTGGCAACTGGGTTGTAATTCACAGCAGCTTGTATAAAACAGTTTCAAAACAGTTGATCGCTGGATTGGGTCAGATTGTGAGCGTCTGAAGTAAGCTGCGCAAGTCCCGCAGCTAATTTTACCTGCGAGGTTCTGTGAACTTCGTGAAATTTGTCAGCCTTCTCAAGGTTACCCATCCGCACCCCCAACAAACGAAGCCGCTGCTGAAGCGGTACGCGCTTGAGGCACAGCCCGGCGGTGTGGCGAATCACTTTGGCATCGGCCGTGTAAAAGTCCAGCGTCTGATCGCGCGTGGCGGCTTTGAAATCGTCGTAACGCAGCTTGATCCCCACGGTGCGCCCTACATAGCCCTTGCGCTGCAAGTCGGCGGCCAGTTGCTCGCACAGTTGCGTGAAGACAGCGCCTAATTCCGCCTTGTCGTGCACGGCATGCAGGTCGCGGTCGAACGTGGTTTC
>JANOTO010000352.1:0-6210 GCA_031416395.1 Rhodoferax sp.
GACTACATGGTTGATTTCAAGATGGCTTACAACCATTCCTTCGGTAAGAAGAAGAGCTGATTTTTTTGGGCGGATAATTCCGCTCAGGTTCAAGCCATCCGGTTCTGCCGGGTGGCTTTTTTTTCCGCCACCTGTTTTCGACAATGCGACCTGGTAGATCAATGACAGTTCAAAAAATTCTTCACACCGCCGACCACATCAGCACCTGGGTGGGCAAAGCCGCTGCCTGGCTGATCGTGGTGTTGATGTTGGTGGTCTGCGCTGAGGTGTTCAAGCGGTATGCGCTCAACGCGCCGACAGCCTGGATATTCGATGTCAACAACATGCTGTATGGCACTCTGTTCATGCTGGGTGGCGCCTATACGCTGGCACATGATGGGCATGTGCGCGGTGATTTTTTTTACGGCAACATGAAGCCACGTACGCAGGCCAAAGTGGACATCGTTCTGTATGTGGTTTTCTTCCTGCCCGGCATTGCGGCGCTGACGTGGGCAGGCTGGACTTACTTCAACGATTCACTGGCGATACGCGAGCAAACCTTTAACGCGACGCCGATCCCTTTGTACCCATTCAAATTTGTCATTCCGCTGGCAGGCGCTGTTGTATTGATGCAAGGCCTGGCCGAAATATTGCGCTGCGTAGTCTGCATCAAGACCGGGGTTTGGACACCGCGCCTGAAAGATGCCCAGGAGTCCGACGTGGTCGCTCAGCAGTTGGCGGGCAGTGAGTTTGTGGACGAAGAGGCCAAAGCCATGGCCATTGAGCAATCTAAAACGGTGAAAGGCTGAGCCATGAGCAATGCAGCACTTGGCATGACGATGCTTGGCCTCATCGTGGTCGTCATCATGATGGGTTTCCCCACCGCCTTCACCCTGATGGGGTTGGGCATGGTGTTTGGCTATATCGCCTTTTATAACCCGGCAGCGGGTTTTTTGGACAACCGGGTGTTTGACCTGATGGTGCAACGCGCGTTCGGTGCGATGACGAACGAGACGCTGTTGTCCATCCCGCTGTTTGTGCTGATGGGCTACGTGATGGAACGCGGCGCGTTGGTGGACAAAATGTTTCACAGCGTGCAGCTCGCGTTTCGCAGTGTGCCGGGCTCACTGGCCGTCACCACCCTGATCATTTGCACGTTTTGGGGCATCGCCAGCGGACTGGTCGGCGCGGTGGTGGTGCTGATGGGTGTCATCGCCATGCGGCCCATGCTCAACGCAGGGTATGACACGCGTCTCGCTGCGGGCGTGATCACCGCTGGCGGCACGCTGGGTATTTTGATTCCTCCGTCCGTAATGATCATTGTGTATGCCGCCGTGGCGGGACAGTCAGTCGTCAAGCTTTATGCAGCGGCGATGTTCCCAGGTTTCTTCCTCGCGTTTTTGTACTTGGTCTACATCATTGGCTGGGTGTTGATCAATCCAAAAATCGCCCCTAAATTGCCACCCGAGCAGATGAAAGCGGCCATCCCGCCCTGGCTTGCGCAGGTGTCAAGCGCGTATTCGCCTCGCACACTTCCTGCGTTGGCGCGGGCGGTGCTGTCACCGGGCAAGGCGAACCTCACGCGGGGGTTCTTGTTGCGCGGCTTGGTGATGGCGCTGGTGCCCGTGATGCTGGCGGTGGTAACACTGGGTGCGGCCTGGTGGTATGTGGTGATTCATTCGCAAAAGGACAATAACGCGGCATCCGTTGCTGAGGTTGTGGTGTCATCGGGGCAATCAAAAGCAAAGGCCGAAGCACCGGTGGGAGGGCTACAGGAGCCACCTGCCGCAGAAGGTGTCAAGGAGCCGCCAGCCGACGGTGGCTTGAAAGAACCGCCGTCAACCGATGGTGTTAAAGAGCCCGCCGCCGACGGCGGCCTGCAAGCGCCACCGGGCTCATCTGACGAAAAGCCGACTGCGGCATCATCGGCAGCGGAGCCCGCCTTGCAGGAGATGGGCGACCCGTCCGTCAAGGCTGCTCAGACCGCTGCCGTGCCTGAGGCTTTTTACACCGGGTTCTGGGTCGCACTTGGCGCTGCACTGGTGTTGTTGGTTTGGTATTACCGCAAATTTGATGCCGAGCAGTTCGAGATTCTGCGAATGCTGGTGGTGTCCGTCATGCCGCTGGCGTTGTTGACGTTCATCGTGTTGGGCGTGATCCTGTTTGGCATCACCACCGCCACAGAGTCTGCGGCGGTAGGCGCGGCCGGTGCCTTCCTGATGGCCTGGCATGCGGGAACGCTTGATTTCGAGAAAATCAAGCAAGCCGTGTTCCTGACGGCCAAAACGACATCGATGGTGTGCTGGCTGTTTGTTGGCTCGGCGCTGTTCTCGGCAGTGTTCGCGCTCTTGGGTGGTCAGCGCGTGGTGGAGGAATGGGTGTTGTCGATGAACCTGTCGCCGCTTCAGTTCATGCTGCTCTCGCAAGCCATCATCTTTGTACTGGGCTGGCCGCTGGAATGGACCGAGATCATCGTCATCTTTGTGCCCATCTTCCTGCCGCTGTTGGCGCATTTCCAGATTGACCCGATCTTGTGGGGCGTTCTGGTTTTCGTAAATTTACAGGCTGCATTCCTTTCGCCACCGGTGGCCATGTCGGCGTTTTACCTCAAAGGAGTGTCCCCGCCGCACGTCACCATCAACCAGATATTTGCGGGCATGATGCCTTACATGTTCATCGTGATCGTCTGCATGGTGTTCATGTACATCTGGCCCGGGCTCACCCTGTGGCTGCCCAAATATTTGTATGGGTAAACTCGTGGACAATACGCTGGATCAAAACCAGAGGTAACTTCAGGGGTAAGGATGATTCTCGTGACGGGTGGTGCCGGCTTTATCGGCTCAAATTTTGTACTGGACTGGATTGCATTCGGTAATGAGCCAGTGCTCAATCTGGACAAGCTGACGTACGCGGGCAACCTGCAAAATCTCGCTTCGCTGGACGGTGATTCGCGGCACGTCTTTGTGCGCGGTGACATTGGCGATGCTGATCTACTCAAACGATTGCTCAGCGAGTACAAGCCCCGCGCCATTGTCAATTTTGCAGCAGAGTCGCACGTTGACCGCTCCATCCATGGCCCGGAAGACTTCATCCAGACCAACATCATGGGCACCTTCAGGCTGCTGGAGGCGGTGCGCGCGTATTGGGGTGGCCTGCCAAGTGAGCCAAAGTCGGTTTTTCGCTTCCTGCATGTGTCCACCGATGAGGTCTATGGCTCCTTGGCTAAAACAGACCCGGCGTTCACCGAGACTCATCGCTACGAACCCAACAGCCCCTATTCCGCCAGCAAAGCGGCCAGCGATCATCTCGTGCGGGCCTATCACCATACCTACGGCCTGCCGGTCCTGACCACGAATTGCAGCAACAACTATGGCCCTTACCATTTTCCCGAAAAACTCATTCCGCTAATGATCGTCAACGCGCTGGCGGGCAAGTCCTTGCCGGTGTACGGCGACGGCATGCAGGTGCGCGACTGGCTTTACGTCAAAGATCATTGCAGTGCGATTCGGCGCGTGCTGGACGCTGGCCGTGTTGGTGAGGTTTACAACGTGGGTGGCTGGAACGAGAAGCCGAATATCGACATCGTCAACACCATTTGCGCACTGTTGGATGAAATGCGCCCGCGTGCCGACGGCAAGCCCTATACCTCCCAAATTACCTACGTCACAGACCGCCCAGGGCATGACCGCCGTTACGCCATCGATGCCCGCAAGATTGAGCAGGAGCTATCTTGGAAGCCTGCCGAAACCTTCGAGACTGGTATTCGCAAAACGGTGCAATGGTATTTGACCCACCAGAACTGGGTGGCGCAAGTGCAGTCGGGCGGTTACCTCGACTGGGTTCAGACCAACTATAGCAAGCGCGCCGCTTAAGAGCGACGATTTAGCGCGACGACAACCCGCTGTACGCATGAAAGTTCTGTTGTTTGGAAAAGGCGGCCAAGTCGGCTGGGAGCTGCAACGCAGTCTGGCACCTCTAGGCGAGCTGATCGCGCTGGATTTCGACAGCAGTGAGCATTGCGGCGATTTTACAAACCTTTCGGGCCTGGCAGAAACGGTTCGCACCCTTAGGCCAGACGTGATCGTCAACGCAGGCGCGCACACGGCTGTCGACAACGCGGAAAGCGAGCCTGATCTGGTGCGCACTCTCAACGCATTGGCCCCAGGCGCATTGGCCAAAGAAGCCGAGTCGCTCGGCGCTTGGCTGGTGCACTACTCCACCGATTACGTTTTCGATGGCAGCGGCTCAACGCCCTGGCTTGAGGCCGACACCCCTGCGCCGCTCAACGTCTACGGACGCACCAAGCTGGAGGCCGAGCAACTCATCCTAGCCAGTGGTTGCAAGCACCTGATCTTCAGAACCAGCTGGGTCTACGGCGCGCGCGGCGGCAACTTTGCCAAAACGATGCTCAAGCTCGCACAGGAGCGCGAGGTGCTGAAGGTCATCAATGATCAGTTCGGCGCGCCCACGGGTGCGGAACTGCTGGCAGACATCACTGCCCATGCAATCAGGCAGGTACGCGCGCAACTCGGCAGCGCAGTGCCATCAGGCATCTATCATCTGGTGGCGCAAGGCGAGGTCTCCTGGTTTGATTACGCGAGCCACGTTGTCGCCTTTGCAAGAAAGTCCGCTGTTGCCGCAAAAGTAATGGTGAACGTCATCGAACCCGTGCCGACCACGGCCTTCCCTACCGCCGCACAGCGTCCCTTAAACTCCAGGTTGAACACTGCCAAACTTCGCGCGACATTCGGCGTTACTCTGCCGAGCTGGCAATACGGCGTCGAGCGCATGCTGACGGAATACATCGAAAAACAATCCTAAACTGCGCACAATGGCCCAACCCACTTCGACCCAACGCAAAGGCATCATTCTGGCTGGCGGCTCGGGCACCCGTCTGCACCCCGCCACACTGGCCATGAGCAAGCAACTGCTGCCGGTCTACGACAAACCGATGATCTACTACCCCCTGAGCACGCTCATGCTTGCGGGGATGAGAGACATCCTCATTATCAGCACGCCACAAGACACGCCGCGCTTTCAGCAGCTGCTGGGCGACGGCAGCCAGTGGGGCATCAACCTGAACTACGCGGTGCAGCCCAGCCCCGATGGCCTGGCCCAAGCCTTCATCATCGGTGATAAATTTGTCGGCAACGGCTCCAGCGCGCTGGTGCTGGGCGACAACATCTTCTATGGCCATGACTTTGCACCATTGCTCGCGGGGGCTGATGCCAAAACGCACGGAGCCACTGTGTTTGCTTACCATGTGCATGACCCGGAGCGCTACGGCGTTGTGGCGTTCGATGCATCAGGGCGAGCCAGTAGCATTGAAGAAAAGCCTGTCAAACCGAAAAGTAATTTTGCCGTGACGGGCCTGTATTTTTACGACAACCAAGTCGTTGATATTGCCAAGTCGATCAAGCCTAGCGCGCGCGGCGAGTTGGAGATCACGGCGGTCAACCAGGCCTACCTCGACTTGAAAAAGCTCAATGTTCAGATCATGCAGCGCGGCTACGCGTGGCTGGACACGGGCACGCACGACAGCCTGTTGGAAGCCAGCCAGTTCATCGCCACGCTGGAGCGCCGCCAGGGGCTGAAGATCGCCTGCCTTGAAGAAATCTCCTGGCGTAATGGATTTATCACGGATGAGCAGATGGAAACGTTGGCACAGCCGCTGAGCAAGACCGGCTACGGCCAGTACTTGAAGCGATTGTTGATCGAGGGCAAGCGTAGCGAAGAGTTGACCCAGAGAAGACACGGCGACCGCAGCCTGTCGGGAGCTGTTGTTGAGCCATGAAAGTCACCGCTACAGCAATCCCCGAGGTGCTAATTATCGAACCGAAAGTATTTGGCGATGAGCGCGGCTTCTTTTATGAGAGTTTCAACCAGCGCGCCTTCAATGAGGCTACGGGTTTGGCGCAGAATTTCGTGCAAGACAACCATAGCCGCTCGTCCAAAGGCGTGCTACGTGGCCTGCACTACCAAGTTCAAAACCCGCAGGGCAAGCTGGTGCGGGTCACGCGAGGTTCGGTATTTGATGTCGCCGTCGACATTCGCAAGTCTTCTCCACGCTTCGGAAAATGGGTCGGCGTTGAGCTGTCGGAGGAAAACCATCGCCAACTATGGGTTCCCCCCGGGTTTGCGCATGGTTTTTTGGTAACCAGCGATTCGGCAGACTTTTTGTACAAGACGACTGACTATTACGCACCGCAATTTGAGCGGTGTATTGCGTGG
>JANOTO010000353.1:0-4034 GCA_031416395.1 Rhodoferax sp.
TACGACGCGCGCGGCATCGACTGGTACACCAATTACGACAGCCGTAAAGGGCAGGAGTTGGCTGGCAACCCGTACGCCGCCTTGCAATTTCACTGGGTCGAGCTGGAGCGCGTCGTGCGCATTGAAGGCATCGTCGAAAAAGTGAGTGACGAAGAAAGCGATGCCTACTTCCAAAGCCGCCCGCTCGACTCTCGCATCGGCGCCTGGGCGTCGCCACAAAGCGAAGTGATTGCGGGGCGCAGCGTGCTGGTCACCAACGCCGCCAAGTACGCCGCAAAGTTCATGCTGCAACCACCCCGCCCGCCGCACTGGGGCGGCTATCGCTTGAAGCCCGATGCCTGGCAGTTCTGGCAGGGCCGAAGGAGCCGCCTGCACGACCGGCTGCGCTACACGCTTGACGATACCGGGCAATGGATCAGGGAAAGACTGGCACCCTGATCAGGGCACCGCACCCGCTACGCCAACTGCGCCACCACCCGGCCAATCAAACTGCCCGCTTTCAATTGATCCAGGGTTTCCGAGATTCTCTCTGCGGCGCGCTTTTCGACCGGAAGTGGCTTGATTTTCCCGGCCTTCGCCAAAGCAACCACCTCACGCAATTCCTGCAGACTGCCAACATACGAGCCCTGGATCAGGATCGCGCGCTGAATCGTCGGGACGATCGAAATGTTCACTTCGGCGCCATACAGCCCGACCACAACGTAGCGCCCGCCTTTGCGCAATGCTGCATAAGCCAGTTGAAACGTTGACGCCGCACCCACCAAGTCAACCGCACCATAAATCATGCCGCCAGTGACCCGCTTGAGTTGCTCAAGGGCATCAGGCGCACCCGCATTGATCGTTGCCGTGGCACCGGCTTGCATCGCCGCCGCAAATTTGTTCGGATCCAGATCGGCCACCAGAATGCGTTCATGCCCAACAGCACGCAGCATAGCCACCGCCGACAGGCCCAATCCGCCCGCGCCGAGCACCAGCACCCATTCATCACTCGGAATCGGCAGCAGCTTGGCAACTGCCGAATACGTGGTGAGACCTGAACAGGCCAGTGTGGCGGCCCATGCCGGGTCAATGTCCGAGGCGTCAATCAGATAACGCGGGTGCGGCACGATCAAGTGATCGGCATACGCGCCGGGCCGCTGCACGCCCAGGTAGCGCGGTGCCATGCAGTGGTTGTCCATGCCCTCCAGGCAGCGCACACAGCTGCCGCAACCGGTCCAGGGGTAGACCAGCCGGTCTTGCCCCAACGGTACATCCTGCGCCTCTGGCCCGGCGGCAATCACCGTGCCATAGGGTTCGTGGCCCAGGGTGACGGGCAACTTCATGCCGCGCTCCGACATTTGGAATTTCTTGCCGCCGCCCAAATCAAAATAGCCGTCGCGGATGTGAACGTCGCTGTGACATACGCCGCAGTACTTGACGCGTACCAGCACCTCGCTGCCCGCAGGTTGTGGCGTTGCCTTCAAAACGGACTGAAGAGGCTTGCCCCACTCAACAACATCAAAACTTTGCATCAATTAACCCCAGTAGTAAGCGTGATGGGCAGTGTATTGCTATTCACGCCCACGCCATTGAGCAACCGTGATAATCAAAAAAAACCCACCGAGGACGACCATGACCGCAATCTCCGACCTGCACGAGATCACCAGCAAACCCGTGCCAACTGCAATGTCCTATGCAGCGGGGCCGTCTGATCCGCCCGTGCGCGAAATGACTTTGGGCGGGCTGCTCGATTGGGCTGCCGCAACAGTGCCCCAGCGTATTGCCTTGGTCGGCGTGCCGGTGCATGCGGGCAACCCGGCACAGCACCCGCACTGGACTTACGCTGATTTGCGCACGCAAGCGCTGCGCGGCGCCCACGCCCTGGCGGCGCGCTTCAAACCCGGTGAGCGAGTGGCGGTCTGGGCACCCAACATTCCGCAGTGGGTGATGCTGGAGTTTGGTGCTGCCTATGCCGGCCTGGTTCTGGTCACCGTCAACCCTGGCTTCAAGGCTGGCGAAGTGCAGTACGTTCTCAAGCAGTCTCGCGCCGCTGGCATTCTGGTGATGGACAGCTACCGGGGCAACCCGATGCGTGCAACAGTCGATGCGATTGCGCCTCAGTGCCCTGAACTTCGCAGCATCATTGGTTTTGACGAATGGCAAGCGCTGCTGGCCTCAGGCGACGCTGCACCGGGCGAATTGCCAGTGGTCAAACCATCCGATGCGGTGATGATTCAGTACACCTCGGGCACCACCGGCTTTCCCAAGGGTGCCCATCTGCACCACCAGGGCCTGGTCAACAATGCCGCCCACACCTTGGCCCGGATGGGTGTGCAAGATGGCGACACTTACTTGGGCGTGATGCCGCTGTTCCACACGGCGGGCAGCGTACTGGCCGTGCTGGGCTGCGTTGCCCGGCGCGCCACCCACGTACTGATGGAAACGTTTGACGCGGGCATCGCGCTGGAACTCATCGCCCGTTACCGCAGCAACGCCATGGTGGGCGTGCCAACCATGCTGATCGCCATGCTGGAGCACCCGGCTTTTGCAAGCACCAACTTGAGCAGCGTGCGCTCCATCTGCTCGGGCGGCTCCACCGTGCCCGCACACTTGGTCAATACGCTTGAACACAAGCTGGGGGCAAAGTTCACGATTGTGTTCGGCATGACAGAGTGCTCCCCGGTCTGCCTGATGACCCACACCGATGACACCTTGGCCGACAAGGCCAATACGCTGGGCACACCCATGCCGGGGGTAGAGGTCCAGATTGTCGATGCCGTCGATGGCGCGACACTGCCAGTGGGCGAAGTCGGCGAAATCTGCACGCGCGGCTACCACGTGATGCTGGGCTATTTCGAGATGCCGCAGGCCACGGCTGCTGCCATCGATAACGACGGCTGGCTGCACACGGGCGACCTCGGCGCGATGGATGCGCGCGGCTACTTCACCATCGAAGGGCGACTCAAGGACATGATCATTCGCGGTGGCGAGAACATCTACCCGCGTGAGCTGGAGGAGCTGCTGTTTCGCCACCCTGCCGTCAGCGAGGTGGCTGTGATCGGCCTGCCCAGCGAGCGCTGGGGTGAAGAGGTCGCAGCGGTGATCCGCGCCAAACCAGGCCTGCCACTGGTCAAAGACGAACTGTTCAACTACGTGCGTGAACACCTTGCGCCGCACAAAACACCGCGCCACTGGTTCGCGGTCGATGCGTTTCCAATGACCGGTTCCGGCAAAATTCAAAAGTTCAAACTTCGGGAGATGCAGGCCAAGGGCGAGCTACCGACGCTGACCTGATTTCATCCACCAAACACAGGCTTTCTTTTCTCCACAAAGGCCATCACCGCCTCTTGGTGATCCGCTGTTTTGTGCGCAATCGCCTGGTAGCCCGCTGACAGCTCCAGCAACGACTCAAGCGTGCTGCGCTGCCCCTCGCGCAGCAGGCGCTTAGTCATGCGAAGCACGCCACCAGGATTGGCAGCAATTTTTTCGGCGAGCGTTTGCGCTTCTGGCAACAAGGCCTCTGGGGCGACCACGCGCGACACTAGCCCGCAGGCCAGCGCCTCTGTAGCGTTCAGCGCCTCGCCCGTGAAGGCCATCTCTGACGCTTTGGACATGCCCACCACGCGCGGCAGCAGCCAGGCACCGCCATCACCGGGCACGATGCCGACTTTCACAAAACTCTCTGCGAAAGTGGCTGTATTGGACGCGATGCGGATGTCGCACATGCACGTAAGATCAAGCCCAGCACCGATGGCTGCGCCGTTGATGGCAGCGATCACCGGCACGTCCAGGTTGTAGAGCGCTTTGGGCAGGCGCTGAATCCCGTTGCGGTACTCCTCGCGGATCAGCTCGGGCGAGATGTCCTGCTCGAAGAAGCGTCGCATATCCTTGACGTTGCCGCCACTGCTGAAGACTGGCCCTGCACCCGTCAGAATCACGACGCGGATCGACGTGTCCAAGGTGATGGCGGCGCAGGCATCGACCAGCTCTTGTACGGCCGTGTTGCCTGTCAACGCGTTGCGCGTCTCAGGCTGGTTCATGATGAGGGTGAGCAC
>JANOTO010000354.1:0-3201 GCA_031416395.1 Rhodoferax sp.
GAATCGCCGCCCGTGGTAACGCGCAGCGTGGTGGAGTCCACCGTCCGGCACAAAGACTCGGTGTGATGTTGCTTTTCTACACGCCCAACAAATCCAAAGCCAGCCGATTGAGCCGCGTGCCGGGCTCGGCCAAAGCCTCCAGGATGCTGAAGTGATTCAAGCCTGGAAGTTCTTCGCAGACCGGCACCGTTTTGTGGCCCCAGCTCGATTCAATCAGCCTGTTGTGTCGCAAAAACTCGGCACTCTCCAGCGCACCTGCCACGCTGTAAAAAACACTTCTGCCGTTGTTTATTCGTGGGCTCGGCATCCACGCGGGACTGCATTGCTGAGCTTCTTGCGGTGTGAGCTTGAGTGAGACTTGCAGATACGGCGTTTGGCGAATGGTCTCCAGCTCAAACAGGCCAGAGAGTGACATGCCGTTCTTGACCAGTCGTGCGGGCAAGTCGCCCTCGTAGGTGTGCCACAGCGCCGTCATCATCATGGCCGCCAAATGCCCGCCGGCTGAATGTCCCACCACGGTGATGCGTGTCGGGTCACCACCATGTTGCGCGATGCTTCGATAAACCCAAGCCAGCGCCTTGACCATTTGCAGCGCGATGTCGGCGACGGTGACGGGTTTTTCAGCCGCGCCGGGGCACAACGCGTAGTTTGGAATCACCACGCAGGCCCCTGCCTGTGCGAAGGCAGGCGCCACCATCGATTGGTCTGATTTGTCCAGCGAGCGCCAATAACCGCCATGGATGAAAATCAGCACGGGCGCGCTTGCACCCTGCGCGTTTTGCGCTGGGAAAATATCCAACACCTCGGCATTGCCATCGCCATAGCGAACGTCCAGCTTGCAAGGCTGCTGCTCGCGCACGACGGCTGAATCCTGCTGCCAGCGGCTGAAGTGCTGGTCAAACTCGGGCACCAGGCCACGGTTGTTGTACATGCGGTCAAGCCATTGGGGGTCGTGCGTAGTGCTCATCTTGGCCTTCTTTCTATGCGATTGCAAACATTGTCGGTCAACCAGCGCGGGCAAAATAAAAGAGCCCGCCCAGGTAACCCAGGGCGGGCTGCTTAAGCCGAAATCCGAACAGGCTCTAATTCAGGCGTTGCGGGCGGGCCGCTTCTTCGCGTCACGTGGCACAAACACCTTACCTCCATTGCCCATGCTTGCGGGCTTCAAGCCCAAGGGCTTGTTGAAGGCTGGTTTACGGTCAGCGAAGTCACCGCGCGGCGCGCCGCCAAAATCGCGGTCACCTGCGGGATGACGCGGTGCTGCGAAATTACGATCGCCTGCGAAGCGATCATTAAAACCGCCTTTGCGCTCGTAGCTGAAGCCGCCTTCAGCACCACGTCCGCCACTGCCACCCGCACCACCGCCGACATCACGCGGGCCAGCGAAGTTGCGATCGGGGAAGCCCCCACCGGCGGCACCACGCGGGGCACCGAAACCACCCGCACGGCCACCCGAATTACGGTCACGCGGGGCGAAGTTGCCACCACCTCGATTGTCACGATCACCGCCACGGCCTCCGAAGTTGCCTGCGGGGCGTGAATCAGGAATGCGCTGCTTCGGCTCCAGGCCTGGAATCACGTCTGACTTGATCGGTTGGCGGGTGTACCCTTCGATGTCAAAAATCTTGCGACGATCCCGCATCTCAGCAAATGTCACGGCCAAGCCATCACGCCCGGCGCGGCCGGTGCGGCCAATGCGATGGGTGTAGTCTTCCGCTTTCATCGGCAAGCCAAAGTTGAACACGTGGCTGATGGTGGGCACGTCAATGCCGCGAGCGGCCACGTCGGTAGCAACCAAGATTTGCACATGGCCTTCGCGCAGCGCCATCAAGCGGCGGTTGCGCAAGCCTTGGTTCAAGGCACCGTGCAAAGCGACAGCGCTGAAGCCATCTTGCTGCAAGTCATTGGCCAAGCCATCACACTCAATCTGCGTGCTGGCAAACACAATCGCCTGGTTGATGGTGGTGTCGCGCAACCAATGGTCGAGCAACTTGCGTTTGTGCTGCTGGTTGTCGGCCCAGAACAGCACCTGCTTGATGTTCTGATGCTTCTCTTGCGGAGAATCAATCTGCACGCGCTGCGGCTCGCGCATCACGCGGGTGGCCAGCTGCTGGATGCGGGGCGCCAGCGTGGCGCTGAACATCATGGTTTGCTTGCGCTCAATCGTCAGTTGATTGACTTCGGCCAGATCATCGGCAAAGCCCAAATCCAACATGCGGTCAGCTTCGTCAACCACCAAGAATTGCACTTTGTCGAGCTTGATTTGCATCGAACGCTGCAAATCCAACAGGCGGCCAGGCGTGGCAACGACGAGGTTGGCGTTTTGCAGTTTGGCGATTTGCAACTGATAAGGCATGCCGCCCACCACGTTGGCAATGCGCAGGCCACGGCAATGGCGCACCAGGTCAATCGCGTCATGCGCAACCTGCTGCGCGAGCTCGCGTGTGGGGCACAAAATCAGAGCGCCGGGCTCAGCCGCTTTGAAATGACGGGGGTTGGTGGGGTCTTTGCGCTTTGCGCGTTTTGGAGGTGCCTCGCCTTTGGCAGCGGCATCGGCCACGGCCTGCTCAAACTCAGCGCGCTCTTGCGCTTCGGCTTGCGCATCTTGCATCAGCAAGGTGTGCAGAACGGGCAGCAAGAACGCCGCCGTTTTACCGCTGCCGGTCTGGCTGGAAACCATCAGGTCGATAAAGCGCGCCGCTTTGCCGCTAACGGATTCGGTTTGCATCGCCAACGGAATGGTTTTGAGCTGGACCGTGGTGGGCTGGGTAAAGCCCAGGTCTTTCACAGCAGCAATCAGCTCGGGGGCCAGGCCCAGGGCTAGGAAGCCGTTGGGCACTTCAGCAACGGGCTCTACAGCCGCGTCAACCGCATCGGCAGTTTGGACAAACTTGTCGCCCGCGTCAAAGTTGGACGAATCGTTGGATGAATCGTTATTGGAAAAATTTTGGGCAGGCGAAAAGTCACTAGCCACGTCAAAAGCGTCGGTCATTTAAATCTCACACGCGAGTGCCCGCAGGAAGCGGGTCGCTCCGTCAATGGTTAAAAAACATCAACCATCAAACGGAACCTGCGCCCGACTCAGGGTGGTGAGTCATTCAGCGCTTGGGACTTGTTGAGCGCAGATTCGGATTGAACCTGCTGTCAAAGCCCATTTGTGTGAAGGGAGATGTGCAAATATGCGCTTTTTCTAGCGCAGCC
>JANOTO010000355.1:0-2335 GCA_031416395.1 Rhodoferax sp.
CAACAACATCGTGCTGCGCATGAAGGCGGTCAACCCGGACATCGTGATCCCAGCCAACTACTACAACGAATACGCGCTGCTGGTGCGCACGATGCAGCAGCAAAAGGTGTCGCCCAAAGCGATTTATTCGGTGCTGGGCGGCGCTGCGTCAAGCTACAAATTCGTGAAAGAATTCCCCGAGGCGGCTGACGGCATCATTGATTGCAACCACTGGTTCAACCCCAAAGACAAGCGCAGCGCGGACCTCAAAAAGCGGGTTGAAGCCAAGGGCCTGTTTTTCAGCTACGAGGTTTTCATGGCCTACACCGCCACGCGCCTTTTGGGCGATGCGATTGAGCGCGCCAAGTCAGCTGACCGCGCCGCCATCATCGACGCGCTGGCCTCCAGCACATTCGCCGATCACATCATGCCGTATGGCACCACCAAGTTTGTCAACGGGCAGAACCAGGGCGCGCAGCCGCTGATGACGCAGGTCTACAAGGGCGATATCAAAGTCATCGTGCCGCGCGACTACCGCGAGATTGATCCGGTCTTTCCGCTGAAGGCATGAACCGCACAGCTTGACACGGCGGGATGATGCTGGACATCGGGATACTCTTTCCCGCGCTGCTCAACGGCCTGACCACCGGTGCCGTGTATGCGCTGATCGCGCTGGGTTTGACGCTGATTTACGGCGTGCTGCACATCATCAACTTTGCGCACGGTGCCGCGTTGATGCTGGCGCTGTATGCCGTTTACTTCCTCAAAGAACGTCTCGGCATTGACCCCTACCTCGCGCTGCCGCTGGTCGTGCCCGCCATGTTCGGGCTTGGCTACGCGATGCAGCGTTTGGTCATCAACCGGGCCAGCCACGGCAAGGATGAAAACATTTTGTTGGTGACGCTGGGCTTGTCCATCGTCATGGAAAACCTCGCGCTGCTGTTTTTCAAATCAGACACCCGTACCGTTGAAACCGCCTACACGCTGACCACGGTGCCGATCAACATCGGCATCACGCAGGCGATGATCTCGCTACCCAAGCTGATCGCCTTTGGGGGTGCGCTGCTCACGTCAGCATTGTTGATGCTGATTGTCGGGCGAACTGATCTGGGCCGCTCGATTCGCGCGGTGGCCAAAGAAAAACTCGGAGCCAAGCTGATGGGCATTGATGTCGATCACGTCTACGCCATGAGCTTTGGCATTGGCCTGGCCAGCCTGGGGGCCGCCGCCTGCTTTTTAATGCCCAGTTACTACGTCAACCCCCAGGTGGGCAACGGTTTCGTACTGGTGGCGTTCACTATCGTGGTGCTGGGCGGCATGGGCAGCTTTGCGGGCGCACTGCTGGGCGGTCTGCTGATTGGGGTTGTGGAGTCGTTGGGTGGGCTGCTGCTGGGCGAATCGCTGGGGCAGATTGGCATCTTCTTGATCTTCATCGCGGTGCTGTTGTTCCGGCCCCAGGGCTTTTTTGGAGCCAAGTCATGAACGCCCTGCAAAAGGAATTGCTGCGTATTGCCATCTTCGCAGTGGGCGTTGCTGTGCTGTTGCAGGTAGCGCAGTCCGGCGTGGTGCTCAATTTTGTGATGATGGCGCTGTATGCCGCGCTTCTTGCACAGGCTTGGAATATTTTGGGCGGGTTTGGCGGGCAGTTTTCGTTTGGCCATGCGCTGTTTTTTGGCACCGGCGCTTACGTGCAGGCGATTGCGCAGGTGCAGTTTGGCATCAACCCCTGGGTTGCGCTGCCGCTGGCGGTGCTGGTCAGCGGCGCGGTCGGCTGCTTTGTGGGGGCGTTGAGCTTTCGCTATGGATTGAAGGGCTCGTACTTCGCACTGGTAACGCTTGCTTTTGCCGAGGTGTTCCGCATTGTCGCTACGTCGGTGCCGTTTACGGGGGCGGGTGTGGGCCTGATGGTGCCCCTGCGTGAGGGCTTTGCCAATATGCAGTTTGACTCGCGCCGGGGCTATGCCACGCTGATCTTGTTCTTTGTGGTGTTGGCACTGATCGTGACTTGCTGGCTCAAAAATTCACGCTTCGGTGCATACTTGCAAGCGGTGCGTGACAACGAAGATGCAGCGCGCGCTGCCGGCGTGAATCCGTTTCGCGTCAAGCTCGGCGCGATCATTATTTCGGGCGGGTTCATGGGCGTGGCAGGCGCTTTTTATGTGCAAGTGTTCCAGTACATTGACCCCGGAATTGCCTACGGCGCGCACACATCGGTAGAGGCCCTGGTGGGTGCCATCGTCGGAGGTTTGGGCACGCTGTGGGGGCCGATCATCGGCGCGTTGGCGCTTCACTTACTGGCGGACATCACGCGCAACCTGTTTGGGCAACTGCCCGGCATCAACATGGTGATTTACGG
>JANOTO010000356.1:0-6567 GCA_031416395.1 Rhodoferax sp.
CGCGCACTTCGGCGCAGCCCAGCGTGGTCAAGGCATGGATGTCTGAGCGCGCCACGCGCGAGTGCAGCACGTCGCCCACAATGGCCACGGTGAGGTTGCTGAAGTCTTTTTTGTAATGCCGGATGGTGAACATGTCCAGCAAGCCCTGCGTGGGGTGGGCGTGGCGGCCATCACCCGCGTTGATGACGTGAACGTGCGGTGCCACGTGTTGTGCGATCAAGTAGGGCGCGCCGGACTCGCCGTGGCGCACGACAAAAATATCCGCCGCCATCGCACTCAGGTTGGCAATGGTGTCCAACAGGGATTCGCCCTTGCTGGCGCTGGAGCGGGCGATGTCCAGGTTAATCACATCCGCGCTCAGGCGTGTGGCGGCAATTTCAAACGTGGTGCGGGTGCGGGTGGAGTTCTCAAAAAACAGGTTGAAAACGCTTTTGCCGCGTAACAGCGGCACCTTTTTGACTTCGCGGTCGTTGACGGAGCAGAAGTTAGCCGCTGTGTCCAAAATGTGGGTCAGGATGCTCTTGGGCAGGCCTTCAATCGAGAGCAGGTGAACCAGCTCGCCGTGCGTGTTGAGTTGGGGATTGCGTTTGGACAGCATGAGAAATTCGAAAGGGGTCAGGTGTTCTCAACGTTGAAGCTGAACTCGCCCGATTCACTGCGCAACAGCGCCAGCGACTGGTTGGCGGGCAGCACAATGCGGGCGGCGCAAAAATCGGCCGAAATCGGCAGCTCGCGGCCACCCCGGTCTACCAGCACCGCCAACTTGACGCTGGCCGGGCGGCCATAGTCGAAGAGCTCGTTGATCACCGCGCGAATCGTGCGCCCGGTGTAGAGCACATCATCCAGAATAATGATATCGGCCCCGTTGACATCAAACGGCAGGCTGGTCTGGCCACCTGCGCTCAAACCCCGCTGGGCAAAGTCATCACGGTGCATGGCCGAAGAGATCGTGCCCGCACGGCCATCGAGCTTCAGGTCCTGCTGCAACTGCGCGGCCAGCCATGCGCCGCCTGAGGTGATGCCGACCAAGCGCGTTTGCGGCCTCAACATCGCCTTCACGCCGTCGAGCAAGCTGCCGTACAGAGCCTGTGCATTCAATTGAAGGTTCAATCCAGACCTCGCAAAAACTGTTCCAAAATAATGCAGGCTGATGCGGCATCGGCATCTTTTGCGCCTGACGACAGCGCCTCGGTTGTGCTGTAGCGCTCGTCCACCTCAAACACGGGTAAGTTGAAGCGGCCGCGCAATTGGCGGCCAAAACGCCGCGCGCGATGGGTGTTTTCGTGCTCCGCTCCGTCCGGGTGAAACGGCACGCCGATCACCAACGCATCAGGCTGCCATTCACGCAGCAAGGAGGCGATCTTCAGAAATCGGGCATCACCTTCTGCATGGATACTGCCCTGCGGTTGCGCGCTGCGCGTGAGGCGATTGCCTACCGCTATACCGGTGCGCTTGAGGCCAAAATCCAAAGCCAGAAAGGTGGACAGCCCGGGCGCGACAGACGAATGTGCGGGAGCCGCCACAGCGCTCATGCGTGGCCTGCCTCGGGCGACAGCGTCCACGACTGCAGGCCCAGCAGCAGTAAGGCTTTGTCGTAGCGCTCGGCCACGGGCGTGTCGAAAATGACCGAGATATCAGCACCCACCGTGAGCCAACTGTTTTCGCCCAGTTCAGATTCGAGCTGCCCCTGCGCCCAGGCCGAGTAGCCCAGGGAGATCAGCACCTTGCGCGGCCCGGCTCCGTTGGACAAGGCCTCTAAAACGTCTTTGGACGTGGTCATCTCCAGCCCGCCTTGAATCGACATGGTCGAGGCATAGACCGCATCGCTCGGCTTATCGTCTAAGGCAAAAGAGGGTTCGTGCAGCACAAAGCCGCGCTCAGTCTGCAAAGGGCCGCCCTGGAACACCGGGGCTTTAATCAAGTCCTTGCGCATCAACGGCAAATCGACCTTGTCAAACAGCACTTGCAGGTTGATGTCACTGGGTTTGTTGATGACGAGGCCAAGCGCGCCACGCTCGCTGTGCTCGCACACGTAGATCACGCTTTTAGAGAACAGCTCATCTTGCAGGCCGGGCATTGCAATCAAAAAATGATGCGTGAGGTTAATCGGTGCAGAATCAAGCGGCATAACTTAATTTTAGCGGCGATCATGAATCAGCAATTCGCAACCGGTTTGATGTGGTTTCGTCGTGACCTTCGGGTCGACGACAACACGGCACTGTTTGAAGCCCTGCGCAGTTGCCGCCAGGTGCATTGCGTTTTTGTGTTTGACACGGATATCCTGGATTTGCTGCCCAGGGAGGATCGGCGCGTGGAGTTCATTCGTGAAAGCCTGGTGGATCTGGATGTAAGCCTTCGCGCGTTGTCAGCTCATGCCGAGGCAGGCTTGATCGTGTGCCACGGCACCGCGTTTGACAAGCTGCCCGCGCTGGCCAAAGCGCTTCATGTTGAAGCCGTGTTCGCCGCGCACGACTACGAACCCAACGCCATCGCCCGTGATGCCCGCGTGCGCGGAGCGCTGTCTGATTTGAGCATCTCGTTTCACACCTTCAAAGACCAGGTGGTGTTTGAGAAGCGCGAGGTGTTGACTAAAACTGGAACGGTTTTTGGTGTTTTCACGCCTTACAAGAACGCTTGGTTGGCGCGTGCCCGTGATGTCGAGATGCCTTCTCATGATGCGAGCGCCCACGCGCCTGCGTTGGCCCCGCGACCTGTCGCGTATCAGAAATCGGTACCCAGCCTCAACGACATCGGCTTTTTGCCGACCAACCTTAAAGACCTCAAAATTCCGACAGGCTCAACTGGTGCGAGGCAGTTGTTTGGCGAGTTTTTTGAGCGTATGGATCAATACCACGCCACGCGAGATTTCCCTAGCACCAAAGGCCCGAGTTACTTGGGTGTGCATTTGCGGTTTGGAACCGTGTCAATACGCAAACTGGCAGCGACTGCCATGGCCCGTAGCGTGCAAGGCAGCCAAGGTGCGGCAGTCTGGTTGAGTGAACTGATCTGGCGCGATTTCTACTTCTCAATTCTCGCCAACTTTCCACAAGTGGCGAGTGGCGCTTTCAAGCCCGCCTACGATGCAATAGCCTGGGAACACGGCAAGCATGCCAAGGCGTTGTTTGCCGCCTGGTGTGAAGGCCGCACCGGCTACCCGCTGGTGGATGCGGCCATGGCGCAAATCAACCAGACGGGTTACATGCATAACCGCCTGCGCATGGTGGCCGGTAGTTTTTTGGTCAAAGACTTAGGGATCGACTGGCGCTGGGGGGAGCGTTACTTCGCCGAGAAGCTCAACGACTTTGACTTGTCTGCCAACAACGGTGGCTGGCAGTGGGTGAGTTCAAGCGGGTGCGATGCGCAGCCGTATTTCCGTATCTTCAACCCCATCAGTCAAAGCGAAAAGTTCGATGCCGAAGGCAAGTTCATTCGCCGCTATGTGCCGGTGCTGGCCAATCTGCCAACCGAGGATTTGCATGCGCCTTGGCTGGCCAGTCCGGTGGTGCTCAAATCAGCACGTGTTGAGCTTGGTAAGAACTATCCGCTGCCCCTCGTTGACCACGCAGAAGCGCGCGCGAAAACGCTACTGCGCTATGCGGTGGTTAAGAAAGAAGCTGTTGGGTGACCTGCAAGCGACCCACTCCACGCAGCCAATTCCAAGCGCAGTGCTTTCTTAAGCCTCAACAATCGCTGCTGCGCAGTATTGGCGCACCAAGCGAAGCAGCTCGTCCTCGGCGTAGGGCTTGCCCAGGTAGTGATCGACGCCCAACTCGCGCGCATGCTCGCGGTGCTTTTCAGCAATACGGGAGGTGATCATGATGATCGGCAGATCATGAAGTTTCGCGTCACCGCGAATGTTGCGCGCCAGATCGAATCCATCCATACGCGGCATTTCGATGTCTGACAACACCAGCGTTGGCCTCTCATCCTGCAAGCGCTCCAGGGCCTGCAAACCGTCGGCGGCCATCACAACCCGATAGCCCTCACGCTTGAGGAGGCGCTGCGTCACACGCCGCACGGTGATGGAGTCGTCAACCACCATGATGAGCGGTACTTGGGTTACACCCGCCATCATTGATGGCATTGTCTGCATAGCCTGCGGGTCTTGGGAGCCGCCGACCGTCGCGCCCCCTCCTTGGGTCGCCATGGCCGTCAAACGCAAGGCGCGTGCCTGCTGACCGTACACGGAAGCCAAGGCGACAGGGTTGTAGATCAGGATCACAGCGCCCGATGCCAAAACTGACATTCCGGTCAAGCCAGGAAGACGCGACAGTTGGGGGCCCAGGTTTTTGACCACCACCTCCTGGTTGCCCAACACTTCGTCGACGTGAGCCGCAACCCGCTGCCCCGCGCTGCGAAACACGCACACCGGCAAGTTTTTGGCGATCTTTTCGTTACTGTGCGAGGATGCCTGCAACAGCGCTCCGGCCCAGTAAAACGGAACAGTCTCTCCGCCGTGCACAAATTCGTTGCTCAGGTACGCCCCTTCCATATCTTTGGCGGGCACGCGTCGAACAATTTCAATCAGGTTGGCGGGCACACCCACCACCAGATCACCCAGACGCAGCAGCACGACCTGAGAGACTGCCGTGGTGAGTGGGAGTACCAAGTTAAACCGCGTACCTGCGCCGGAAACCGAAATGGTTTCTATCCGGCCACCCAGTGCATTCATTTCAGAACGGACTACGTCCATGCCGATGCCGCGCCCGGACAGTTCGGTGACTGACGCTGCCGTCGAAAAACCAGGCAGGAAAATCAGGTTAGCAACATCGGCATCGCTCAGTGTGTACGCGTCGGAAGCCAAACCACTTTCAAAGGCCTTGCGCCGAATGCGGGACAAGTCAAGGCCGGCGCCGTCATCGGAGAAGTTTACCGATACCTCATTGCTTTGGTGCTGCAAGGCGATGGTGATGGTTCCAGCAGCGGATTTTCCGGCTGCCAGACGCGCGTGAGGATCTTCAACGCCGTGCGCCACAGAGTTGCGCAACAAATGCTCAAACGCCGGGGCCATGCGATCCAGAACCCCTCTGTCCATCTCCATGGATCCGCCGGTGATGTCTAGCTTAACCTGCTTGCCAGTTTCTTTCGCGGCCTGGCGTACCACGCCGTACAAGCGCTCCGAGATTGCCTCGAATTCCACCATGCGCGTGCGCAGCAGATCGCGCTGTAGGCCCCTTGCCTGGCGCCCTTGTGCGATCAAATCATCTTCAGTGCCTTCAACCGTGCGCTGCAAATTGCGTTGCACCGTCGCCACGTCATTGACCGACTCCGCCATGATCCTCGTGAGTTCTTGCACTCGGGTGAAACGGTCAAATTCAAGGGGATCGAATTGCTGTGCGGTCTCTTTGGCCAGCGCCATGCGGGACTGCATCTGAGACTCTGATTGCACTTCAATTTCACGCAGCTGCTGGCGCAACCGTTCAAGGTTGCCTGAGAGATCAACCATGGAACTGCGCATTTGATCGAGCCGCGCCTCCAGGCGTGAGCGTGTGATCATCACCTCGCCAGCCTGGTTTACCAGGCGATCGAGCAACTGAGAGCGAACACGCACCGACTGGTTGCCCATTTGCCGCAATGGCGCAGGTGCAGCCGCCGGACTGGCCAATCGCGCTTGAGGTATTGCAATTGGTGAAGCAGACAGCGGGCCAACCTGCGCCGTCCCCGGCATCGTTTGATCTTCGAGCGCCAATGCTGCATCAGCCTCTTCGGGCAGGGAGAAGGTTTGATCTGGCCCGTTTCGCAAGCCATCGAAATTGCTGAGCAGACCGTCAAACCGGGTCAACAGAGGCTCGATCTGAGCGACGTTCAAGTCCTCAGAGCCGAGCTGCTCGATGGAAGACTCCATCCGGTGCGTCATCTCGCCCAAACGCAAGGCGCCAGCCAACCTGGCGCTTCCCTTGAGCGTGTGAAGCACGCGAAGCACCTCGCCCCTGGCGCTCAGGTTGTCTGGCCGCTCAGACCATTGCCGTAGTGCGCCACCGAGTTGCGGCAGAAGTTCGAGCGCCTCCTCCTCGAAGATCGGGAACAGATCCGCGTCCAGCGCATCAGTTACGTCAATGTCTTCGTCATCAGTTTCGATGACCACGCGTTCGCGCGCGATATCCAAGGTTGCGGCAGGCAGCGCCGGGCTACCTACTACGGGCGCAAAAGCTGTTGCCATCAATGCCGTCTGTGAAATGGCGGCAGGGGCCGCAGGCATGCTGATGCTCTGCTCAACATCTACAAAAACTGGCTCTTGCTCAAGCGGAGCAGCAATAGTTTCGGCTGTTTGCCGTAGTTCAATTTGTTCGCTTTGCGCGGTTTGTTCTTGCAGGTCGTTGACATGCAGTTCGTGTGCAGATAGGTCGTGATCTGTTGGTGTTTTCCCATCTACAACATTGGACGCCAAGTCTGGCGCAGGCTCTTCCTGCATTGAATCCAAAGCCAGAAGTTCCTGCGGTTGAGTTTCTGCGGGCGCAGAAAAATCAAGATCGTCCAAACTGCCATCCGGGTTCGCAGCGAATTCGGTTTCTTGAATCGCCTTCAGTGCTTCCAGCAAATAGGCGTCAGGTTCCTTGAGGAAACCCG
>JANOTO010000357.1:0-1893 GCA_031416395.1 Rhodoferax sp.
CGGTGGCGATCGACCCTCATCATGCGCTTGCCAAGGCGGCGATCAAGGAGACCGTATGACCTATCTGGCCAAACCCCGCCTGCACCATCCGTCGTTGACACCCAATGAGGTCGGGTACACACGGCGCGACTATGAGGGCAAGGTCTCGACCCTGTGCGCCGGGTGTGGTCATGACTCCATCTCGGCGGCCATCATCCAGGCCTGCTACGAATTGAACATTGAACCCCATCGCGTGGCCAAGCTCTCGGGCATTGGTTGCAGTTCCAAAACGCCAGACTACTTTTTAGGGGCGTCGCATGGCTTCAACACCGTGCATGGGCGCATGCCGTCAGTGCTCACGGGTGCCAACCTTGCCAATCGTGAGCTGCTCTATTTGGGCATCTCGGGCGACGGGGACTCGGCATCGATTGGTCTGGGGCAGTTCGCGCACGCGATGCGCCGGGGTGTTCGCATGGTCTATATCGTTGAAAATAATGGCGTGTACGGGCTGACCAAGGGACAGTTTTCGGCTACGGCGGATCAGGGCTCCAAGAGCAAGAAAGGAGTTGTCAACACCGACAGCCCGGTGGACCTGGTGGGCATGGCGCTGCAGCTAGGTGCTACGTTTGTTGGCCGCAGTTTTTCGGGCGACAAGGCTCAGTTGGTGCCATTGATCCGCGCCGCTATGGGCCACGGCGGAGCCGCGTTCATTGACGTGATCAGCCCTTGCGTTGCATTCAACAATCACACCGGCAGCACCAAGAGCTACGACTATGTGCGTGAGCACAACGAGGCCGTGAGTCGCATTGACTTCATCAGCTCCCGCGATGAAATCACCGCGCAGTACGCACCGGGCTCCGTGGTCGATGTGGAGCAACACGACGGCAAATTCCTGCGACTGCGCAAACTCAAAACGGACTATGACCCGACAGACCGCTTGTCCGCCATGAACCAAGTACAGATTCACCAGGCTCGGGGTGAGGTGCTGACCGGTTTGCTGTATGTTGATGCAGACTCTTCGGATTTGCATGCGTCGATGAACACGACGGCTGCACCACTGAACTCTTTGGGTGTGGGCAAGTTGTGCCCCGGTTCGGCGGCGCTGGAGAAGCTCAATGCATCGTTGCGCTGAGGGTAGGGGCAAATGCTTTACTGCTGCTTTCGTGCACGGGCGCGTGCAAGAGCAGCTTCGACGACCGCACGCTTCCTCTCCAACTCAACAGAGTCGGTGACGCGGGAATGCGCGCGGATGTCGTTCGACATGACGGTCAAGTCAATTTCGACCTGTTTTTGCCTACTGCTCTCGTCTCGTTTAAGTCTCTCGCTTCTGAATTCATAGCGAAACTTCGCGTCATCTGCCTGAGGTTGTGACCAAGCCGCCCAGCCGCTTGCCTCACCGCTGACGTTTTCCATTGAAATGCAATCCACCGGGCAAACCGGCAGGCACAACTCGCAGCCCGTGCAATGCGCCTCGATCACGGTGTGCATCAGCTTGTTGCTGCCCAAAATCGCGTCAGTCGGGCAGGCATCAATGCACAGGGTGCAGCCGATGCACCAGTTCTCGTCGATGATGGCGACGGCGCGCGGGCCTTCCGGGCCATTGGCGGGGTTGAGCGGCATCAGCGGCTGCCCAGTGATTGCAGCCAGCCGCCGGATGCCTTCCTGGCCACCCGGTGGGCATTGGTTGATGGGAGCTTGCCGCTGCGCGACAGCCTGCGCGTAGCCCGCGCAATCCGGGTAGCCGCAGCGCGTGCACTGGGTTTGCGGCAATGACGCGAGAATTTCAGTGGCGAGGGGGTCGCTCACACAGCTTCACTTCTTCCCTTGGGCCTTCACAACGGGTTTTTTTACGGCTGCTTTTTTCGCCGCTGGTTTGACTGACGCAGGCGAAGCTAAAGCGGCTTTGGAAGAAGC
>JANOTO010000358.1:0-1913 GCA_031416395.1 Rhodoferax sp.
AAAGACGATGTCCTGGCCGGCCTCGGCGGCGCTGACGTGTACGTTGAGTGCCGCGTGATGTTGGGCGGGGAACTCTGTTAACTCAAAATAGTGGGTGGCAAACAGGGTGAAGGCGCGGGTTTTGTCGTGCAGTTGGGCGGCAATGGCCGAGGCCAGGGCCAGGCCGTCGAAGGTGGAAGTGCCCCGGCCAATTTCGTCCATCAGCACCAGCGAATTCGGCGTGGCCGTGTGCAAGATTTGCGCGGCTTCGACCATCTCCATCATGAAGGTCGATTGCGCGTTGGCCAGGTCGTCGGCTGCGCCGATGCGTGTGTGAATCGCATCAATCGGCCCGAGACGACAGGCGCTTGCGGGCACATAACTGCCGATGCTGGCCAACAGCACGATCACGGCGATCTGGCGCATGTAGGTGGATTTGCCGCCCATGTTGGGGCCGGTGATGATCTGCATGCGGGCTTTGGCACTCAGGCGGGTGTCGTTGGCGATGAAGGCGGCACTGGATGTCTCGGCCAGGCGCATTTCCACCACGGGGTGGCGGCCAGCGTCGATGTCGATGCAGGGCTCTTTGACGAATTGCGGCGCGCACCAGCCCAAGGTCAACGAGCGCTCGGCCAACGCGCACAGCACGTCCAGGCTGGCCAGCGCGCGCCCCACGCGGGCCAGCACGGCGATGTGCGGCTGCAATTGACCCAACAGTTGCTCGTACAGAAACTTCTCACGCGCCAAGGCTCGCTCCTGCGCGCTCAAGGCCTTGTCTTCAAAGGCTTTGAGTTCGGGTGTGATGAAGCGCTCGGCGTTTTTCAGCGTTTGGCGGCGGCGGTAGTCGTCGGGCACTTTGCTGGCCTGGCCTTGCGTCACTTCAATGTAAAAGCCGTGCACTTTGTTGTACTGCACGCGCAGGTTGGCAATGCCGGTGCGGGCCTTTTCGCGCACTTCCAGGGCCAGCAAAAAGTCGTCGCAATTGGTTTGAATGGCGCGCAGCTCGTCCAGCTCGGCATCAAAGCCATCGGCGATCACACCACCGTCGCGCACGAGCGCAGCAGGCTCTTCCTGCAACGCTTGGCTCAACAAGACCGCACAAGCCCCTGGGGGTACTAAATCGACGGATATTTGAGTCAAATAGCCTTCTAGCTCTCGTAAATAATGCGTAAGACGCTCTGTTTTTTGAAGCGTTAGCCGCAGCGCCAACAGTTCACGCGGACGTACCTGAAGCAAGGCAATGCGGGCGGTGATGCGCTCCACATCGGCGCTGCCTCTGATCTGCTCACGCAGTTGTTGCCCGCGCGCGGTGTGGCCCGCTGTGCTGTCTCGAAGTTGGGCAATCGCGACCAGCCGCTGGCGTGCCAGGGTACGGTCGCGCGTGGGTTGCAGCAGCCAAGTTTTCAGCAGTCGGCTGCCCATGCCAGTCATGCAGGTATCTAGGAGTGACAGCAAGGTGGGGGCGGTCTCGCCGCGCAGCGATTGCACCAGCTCCAGGTTGCGCTGCGTGGTGATGGGCAAGTCGATCAACTCATCATGACGCTGCACCTGCACGCTATGGATGTGGGTCAACGCACGTCCTTGGGTGTGCTCGGCATACGCCAATAGCGCGGATGTGGCGGCGTGAGCCAGTGGCAATGAATCTGCATTCCAAGAGGCCAGCGTTGTGGCTTTGAGCATCTCCAGGAGCGTGCGCTGGCCCAATGCAGCATCAAACTGCCAACCGGGCCGGGCGCACAGCGCGAAGCTTGTCGCCGCACCCTGAAAGTGACGCATGCCCTTCAGCCTCGCTTCAAAAAGCGGTGGCACGCCCACGCTGAAAATCACTTCGCTGGGTGCCACACGGGCCACCCACTGGGCGAGCTCGTCTGCCGCGCATTCCGCCAAGTGCACGATGCCTTGGGTCACGCTCAGCCAGGCCAGTCCGCAGGCGC
>JANOTO010000359.1:0-2217 GCA_031416395.1 Rhodoferax sp.
CAATGTGGCTCCCGTGCCCACCTGCGTCACAGCGGAGGTGGCGCCGGTGCGCCTATCACCGCGCACGAGGGTGAGCGAGAACTTCTCGTTCACGTTGAGCGCCGCCGCATTGGGGGTGCTGACCTGGCCCGCCTGCGTCAGAGGAATGCCGATATTTTGGCCGCCAATCGGCAGCGTGATGCCCTTGAAATTATTCTGAAAGCGAAACTGAAAAGTCAGGTCTTCTTTGGCATCGCCGTTGTTGTCGATGTGGATTTCATACAGCGCATTGGGATCCATCTTGAAGTAGTTTGGCCCGCCGTACGGGGCTTGCAGCGGCTGATAGTTGGCCAGCACCGTCACGTAATCTGCGCGACCGGTTTCATAGCTGTTGAATAGGTACAAATCAGTGCCATCGACCTTCGGTTGCGTGGTAATGAACGGGGCCTCGCGGTGGCTGGACGCGTGCGCGGGCGATGTCGCGACGCCGCTCAAAGTCGCCAGTGCCGCAAGGCTCGCAAAAGTTAAGGTGTTGAGGGCCAAGATCGGCCCCCGGCTTGAGAGTTTCATAGTCAGGCTCCTGCATGAAGTGTTGTTGATCGATCGTCCGTTTATTTGTCCATTTACGACGGCAAGCCAATCCCAGCCCCGTTGAAAGGGTTGTGTTTTGAGTCGTCAGCAGTTCAAGAGGTGGCTCGACTTGAGCTGCTGGGCTTGAATACGAAAATTCTTTTCAAATAGATTCAGAAACCTTCAATAATTCACGACTCAGTTCTTTTTCTTTCCTCTTTTGCCCTATGCCTTTCAGGGACAACCGCTGTTCTTCTCGTGCTGCCCGTCGAGGCGTTCTCGCAACCGCCGCCATGCTGCTATGGGTCAATTCAGTTGTGGCTGTGGAGATTCGGGGCTTGCTTGACCTGCGTCTGGTCGCCAGCGATTCCGACCGAAGCTGGGTTGGTGCCGGTCTGGACAAGACTCGTTTTGACCGAAGCTCCAGCGGTCTAAGACTGGGCCAGGCGGTTCTTCGCATAGACGGCGACTTGACTCCCGCGTTCACTGCGTCAGCGGTAATCAGCGCGAGCGATGACCGTTCCGGTCTGCTCGACGTGAATGAAGCTTGGATTGCGTGGAATCCGGTGCCGAGCAGCCCGTGGAAAACACGCGTGCGTGCAGGTGCATTCTTTCCAACGACGAGCCTGGAGGTGGGTTACGACAATATCGGTTGGACACCTGAGCACACCGTGTCCAGCTCCGCCATCAACAGTTGGTTGGGGGAGGAGTTGCGCATCCTCGGCGTTGAATTCAATCTCAGTCGCAATGGCCGCCTGACGGGGTCACCGCACGACTTTGGCGTGACGGGCGCGCTGCTCGTTGGTAACGATCCTCTGGGTACGCTGCTGGCTTGGCGTGGTTGGTCCGTGGGTGACCGCATCAGCGGCTTGAGCGAGAGCCTGCCGCTGGCTGATTTACCTGTGTTCCGCGCTGGTGGGGCGCTGGTTGATCAAACCCGGTCAATCAACGTATTTCGGGAAATTGACGACCGCCTGGGTTTCTACGTGGGCGTCAACTACTCCTACAACAGCGCTGCGAAAACTAGGTTTGAGCTGGTTGCGCTGCATTACGAAAACCGGGGCGATCCGTTGGTGATTCGCTCCGGCCAGTACAGCTGGCATACCCGGTTCAACCATGTCAGTCTGCGTCTGCAAGGCTTGGGCCAGTGGGAGTTCTCCGCACAGTTGCTGGGGGGCAACACGCTAATGGGGCCCAATGCGGTGAATTTGGACTACAGCGCCGCGTACCTGTTGGTCAGCCATCCATTTGGCCCGGGAACAGTGGCAGTCCGCGTTGACCAGTTCAATACGCGTGAACGGCCCGAGGATGTGATTCGCAGCGATGCGAATTCCGAAGACGGTAGGGCGCTTGCGCTCGCATATCACTGGAGAATCCGCCCGTCGCTATCGCTGGTGTCAGAGGCGTTGGTCGTCGAGAGTGACCGCGCCGCGCGCAACGTGCTGGGCCAGCCGACGAGCCGCGTCGAACGCAGCTTGACGGCATCGCTGCGACTGAGCTTTTAAAAAAGTGGAGAACAAAGCGATTAATACAGAGGGATTGGAATCGACAGCCCTGACTCGCGCCGATTCGTGTCGAGTTGGTGGTTCCAGCGCTCGCGCCATGCCACGTACTCGGCAGCGGGCATGGGCTTGCTGATCAAGTAGCCCTGCGCCTGGTCGCAGCCGA
>JANOTO010000360.1:0-1664 GCA_031416395.1 Rhodoferax sp.
GCCAGACTTTCCAGCGGCACGGCGCAGTCTTCAATAAAGCTGACCGGTTTGCCGTCGCCCTTCAGGCTCATCATGATGTTCAGGCCGGCCTTGCGCACCTCCCACAGGTTTTTCTGCGGCGCATCGTCGATCATCTCGACCACACTGCCGGGCAGGCCCAGGTCACCCATCAGCTCGACCAGTTGCTTGAGCTTGGGCAGCAGATCCGCCTTGTTCGCGCCTGAAAACTCCACCAGCAAAATCGCATCAGGCTGCCCAACCAGCGCGGTTTTGATGGTCGGCGCGAAGGCAGGGTTTTGCAGCGAGAGTTCGATCATCGTGCGATCTACCAGCTCGACTGCCGTCAGCGTTGCGCCTTCGCTGCCCTGGCCTAGTTTGACGATGTGCTGCGCGCTGTTCATCGCCTTGTAAAACTGAGGGAAGTTCACCACACCCAGTACTTTGGCACGTGGCAGTTCGCTTAAAGACAGCGTGAGTGATTGCGTGAGCGCGAGCGTACCTTCACTGCCCACCAGCAAGTGCGCGAGATTGACTGAGCCATCAGCACTGTAAGGCCGCTCGCTCATCGGGTTGAAGATGTCCAGGTTGTAGCCGCCCACGCGGCGCAATACGCGCGGCCAGTGGGCTTCAATGTCGGCGCGATGCTGTTCGCACAATTCCTGCACGCCCTGGCCGATGCTGCGCGCCCTGCCCTGCGATTGGTCAAAGCGGCCCATGTCGATCAAGCTGCCATCCGACAGCCAGGCCTTGGCCCCGATCACGTTGTGCACCATGTTGCCATAGGCGATGGAGCGGCTGCCGCAGGAGTTGTTGCCGGCCATGCCGCCCAAGGTCGCCTGCGCGCTGGTAGACACATCCACCGGGTACCACAGGCCGTGCTTCTTGAGCGCGGCATTCAAATGATCCAGCACCAAGCCGGGCTCGACTTCCGCCGTACGCTTGTCAACATCCACATTCAGGATGTTGCGCACGTGCTTGCTGTGATCGATTACCAGCCCGGCGCCCACGGTTTGCCCGCATTGGCTGGTGCCACCACCACGCGGCACGATGGGCACCTTCAGATCGCGGCAAATGTCCAAAGCGATCTTCACGTCTGCGGCATGGCGCGGCACGAAGGCACCGACGGGCATCTGCTGGTAGATGGAGGCATCAGTGGCGTAGCGGCCTTTATCGGCGGTGCTGAACAGCACCTCACCCTGCGTCTCGCTCGACAGCCGAGCGGCCAGGCGGCCTGCTACTTCGTTGCTGATGCGCGCTACCGAGTCATAGCTGGGATTGGTGATCTGTCGTACAGGTTTGGAAGGGGCGATGGCGTTCATGGTGGATGTGGTTTGCCCTAACTGTAGCGGCACAGGGCTGTGCAAAAATTGAATTAGCCCATCCCCTGGTTCTTCCTTTTGTCCCATTCAAAGCGTGATACCCATGTTGACACTCGACTTTCACCCCAGCGGCCGCCACTTCTTGCAGATCCCCGGCCCCTCCCCCGTGCCAGATCGCATCTTGCGCGCGATGAGTCTGCCCACCATCGACCACCGGGGGCCCGAGTTTGGCGCACTGGGCTTGAAGGTGTTGGGCGATATCAAGCAGATTTTTCAGACCACACAGCCCGTCATCATTTACCCAGCTTCAGGCACCGCCGCGTGGGAGGCGGCGCTGGTCAACGT
>JANOTO010000361.1:0-2305 GCA_031416395.1 Rhodoferax sp.
AGTTAATGGCTATTTGCGCAATTATTACGGGGGCTAGAGGTTGAGTTTTCATATGGACAGTGCTGCGCAAGGGTTTGATCGGCCGCCGCGAGGGCGGCAGACAGTGACGATCCTTCGGTACTCGATATGCGTCAGTGACCTCCACCAGCGCGGTCATGCCGGGCACGCTGCCTGCTGAATGGCGCTTTGCGCTGGTGGCAGCGCACCCAACATCACCGCTTTGCTATTGCGTGAGTCTGTAGCTTTGGTCAGTGGCCAATGCGGAGTACCGCAATGGCTAGGCACCAAGAAGCTGTCGCGTGGCGTTGGCGAACAGCGCGGTCATGTTGGGCGGCCTGTTTTTTTGATTGATCTGCGCTGCGCGCTGTGGGCCAGTCCACCCAGCATCACCGCTTTCGTTTTGCCTGCGCTGTTGTGTCAGTCAGTGCGCGCGGCGCTGGTGCGTCCCGCACAAGTGCAGGGGAGGTACATCGCCAGTGCTCTGCAAGTGTTGGTCAGTGCGCTGTAGCGCAGATATGGTGTCGGCTCGCTTGTGCATCGTGCTGGATCAGCCATCGCCTGCGGCTCGGCCTCGCAGCCGTTGTGTTCGTGGCACCTTTGGCACACGACCGCTACGGCCACCCGCTTCGCTTTTACATAACGCCGCATTGCCCTCAGTGCCCGCCAGTCGCTGCGCTAAAGCTCCGCTTGGTGCCCGTCACCGCTTAGCGCCCTGCCGGTTGAAGGCAACTGGCGTTATGCAGAGTGGCCTTCGTTGGAGTCGGTCACACAGCCCCCGGTCGTTGGCACGCCCTACGCGCCGCCGTCTGCGCGCCTTTGTGGTTGTCGTGGCGCCGCGCTGCATTGTCGCGGAGGCGGTCTGTCAAGTTCTACGTTTGAACGACCGGTTTGCGGCCAGAAGCGGTCATTCGCGGGTGACCGGTATCTGGAAGCCAATCTGGCATCAGATACCGGTTTGGTGATGTCTAAATTTTTGTCTGCTCCGAAAGTTCCAAGGCATCCTCGACTTCGATGCCAAGTTACCGCACCCTACTTTCCAGCTTGGTATGGCCTAGAAGCAACTGCACGGCCCTGATGTTTTTGGTGCGGCGGTATATTAAGGACGCTTTGGTACGACGCATGGTGTGCGTACCGTAAGCCGTCGGGTCGAGCCCGATTTCCTCAATCCATGAATCCAGTATGCGCGCGTACTGCCCTGTTCCTAAGTGTGGGGAGTCATGAACCCGGCTTGAAAACAAATAATCGTCCGTTCCTAATTCTGCCTGCTTGATCCATTCAGTCACAGCGTCTCTGGTCGGGAGTGTGATTTCAAACTGAACCGGTTGGGCAGTCTTTTGCTGCATGACGATCGCACGGGTGGCAACGCGGTCGCCATGGCATATGTCACGCACACATAAGCGGACAAGGTCACAAGCCCTGAGTTTGCTGTCCAATCCGAGATCGAAGAGTGCAAGTTCCCTGGTGCGGTGGCCCAGTTGCAGCCGAATGCGAATGGCCCAGATGTCCTTTAGCTTGAGTGGGGCCTTCTGGCCAACGATCTTCCCTTTGTTCCATGGAACCTTGGCAGGCGAAGCAGTTTCAGTGTCCACGATGCTCTCCTTAAGCTGAGGGGAGAGCTACTGTGAACCAGCCATCCAAAATGTCAATTCATACCAACTTTGGATCACCGGACTACTGACGCTGGTCACGGGCACATCGATGCCCTAAAGAGACATCCGCCAACCTGATTTGGTCGTCGTAAAGCAGTCACTCATACGAGGGGACCACGCGCAGCATGTCGAGCGAGTACCTTCGCGACCGACTAAAGGGCTGGGGCTTCACAGCAAACTCGACGACAATAAACGGAGACCGTAAATAACCAGAGCACACACATGGCGATTTCAAGCCCGGTCCGGCTCACACAATGACTGCCACCACCGACCATCAGCAAGTGCTGTGCGATGACCCGTTGTCCGGCCGCCTTGCTCTCACGCTACCTGCCGGCGTGAACCCGTCTTCTGCAGCCCTGCAAAGCCTGTTGAAAGGCGACACGCAGGCGCAGCCTCCGACCAGCCACGCCAACGCCGCTGCAGAAATTGCTGCATTGGTTGCGTTAGCGACGGCGCTGGGCGAGGCACCCCACACCGTCTGCCAGGTCTTGGCCGATAACGTTCTCGCGCTGCTGAAGGTCGGGTCCGCCGGGGTCAGCGTGCTGAGCGTGCAAAGCGACTGCGGCGTGCTGGTGAGCTGGCCGGCCATCGCTGGCCGCTGGCAGGCACACAGCGGCAGCAGCCGGATGCTGCTTGCTCCAGCCGACCCAGCCGCC
>JANOTO010000362.1:0-2199 GCA_031416395.1 Rhodoferax sp.
CGGTCCAAGGAACACGGACTAGGCCCTTCGAGTCCAGTGGAATTCCAGTTTTTTCAAGGCTGGGCATGGGCAGCCGCCATGCCGGCCCCAGTGCGCCAGAGCCGACTTCCATGGGAGCCACGGCTTCCGACGTGCCGTGCGCGAGAGCGACGACGAATAACGCGGGATAAACCCGGCCCTGGTGGCAAATCAACGCGGGCTGTCGGCGCAGTTTTCCATCTTCCTCAATGTGAGGCGTGATATGACCCACGGGCAAGCTGCTAAACGCAGCGGCGTTCGCGATGTAGCCGGTCGCCACCGGCAGATTGGGTGGGCACGCCGCCCATGGCAGTGCTGCCGCAGGCTGGCCGCTTGAAGCTTGGGTGTCAGAATCAAGGGCAAAAGTCTGGGCCAAAACGCCGTTGTTTTTTTTTAGACTGGCGGCGAATAATTCGTCATCGCTGGCAGCGCCCGGGAAGATGATGTCAAACACCTGCAAGCTGGCACCCTCTGCTGCAAGTTTGTCGCTGAGGTCTGCCAAGCGTTTGCGAGGCCAGGGCCAAGACCCAAGCTGGCGCAGGCTGGCTTCGTCAATGTCGATCAAAATAATGCGGTTTTCGCGCGCATTGCTCGCGCTGGTGCTCCAAGCCCAGTCGCCTGAGCGCTCCTCAAGAGCGTTCAAGGTCGGGGCAATGAAAAGGCAAATCAACCACCAAAGCCCGCCCGCGACCAGCGCCGCACCCAAGGCTGCCGGCAAAGACTCGACCCGGCCCGCAGCACGGCGCAATTAGCGCCCCCAAAGAGTCAGGCCGCTGACCGTTCCGTTAACGAGGCGTTTCTCAAAAAGATAACCGGCTTGGGCTGCGTCAGTGCTGAATGCACCGGCAAGCTGCTGGTTTGCCGTGTTGCTGACAAACACGCCATTGGGCGCGATAGTGGCAGTGGCGGCAAAGCTATTTTTCCCCATGGACGCACTGGCAAGATCCATTTGAGTGGTCAACGCACTGCGGGCAAAATCAACCGTGAGCTTGGCATTGGAGATGTTGACCACCTCCGGCGGGCCGATGAGTTGCACATAGTTGGCCGAGGCGCTTTGCAGGTTGAAACTGGCGGTGACTGAGGGCGGCGCAAAATCTTTTTTGATACTTTCATCGCGATAGAGGCTGATGAAAAAGTTGCCGATCAGGGGGTTGCGCCCGGCCGCACTGGCCTCGTCAAAACGTGTACTGATGGTGTGGGCAGGAACATTCCACTCCAGCGCGTTGTGAAGCCAGGCAAGCGGTAGGCTGGCCGGCTCACTGGCGGGAGAACCGATTGGTAAATTAACAGGTAGGCTGACTGCTGCCACGGTCTCTTTGGCATGATTGTCGACAGCTTTGCCAGCGACATTGTCGGAAACGATGGCTTCTACCCGGCTTTGTTCGGCCACCGGAACCGAATTGTGGTTGCGCGCCAGCAGATCAACGTAAGGAATTAAACGCGGCACGCTCCGATCATTTTGTTTGAAGTATTCAAGTACCTTGCCCGGCATGTCCGCACTGAGCAGGGTTGAGCGCTCGCCCGCGCAGGGTCCAAGCGCCAATGCACAAGCGCCCTCAAGCGGCGACATCTCAATGGCACCGGTCTTGACGCTGACCAGTGTGCTGCTGCTATCGGCTTTGGCGACAAAGTCAGTGCCTTTAATGCCGATGGCCGCCACTGGCGTATTGAGGCGAAAGCGGTCACGATGGGCTTCGCCCCATTCTCCAGTGACAGAACGGATAACACCGACATCAAGCCTGAATTTAATGGCGGCCAGTTGCTGCGAATTGCTGTTACGGTAATTTTCGATGTGCAGGCGGCTTAACGGGCGCACGCTAACGATACCGCCGTCAACAAAACGCACATGAACATGGCCGCCGGCGTCCGTTGCAACCTGATCGCCGGCGCGAATCAAATGCCCACGCACAGCAGGTTGTTCGCCTTGAGGGTTTACAACTTTACCGCGACCGATGACGGTGGTGACCTCGCCCACGACATCAGCCGGCACGGGGGCCTGGTTCGCCAGAACCGGCAAACCGAACATGAAACTCGCTGCAACAAACGCCGATGCGTGAAAGTGGCAGGTTGGTAAAATAGTCATGGCATCTCCACCGATCTAGCTTAGAACAAGCTGGATTATAAGAATAACACCGTTGGCATGGTGTGCGCACCGTCACATTCCGCATGAAAATTTGAGCA
>JANOTO010000363.1:0-14917 GCA_031416395.1 Rhodoferax sp.
TTCCGCAGCTACACGCTGGACATCACCTACCCGCTGGCCTGGGGCCGCGAGGGCGTGGAAGCCAAGTTGGCCTCACTCTGCGCAGAAGCACAAGACGCCATTAAAGGTGGCAAAAACATTCTGATCATCAGCGACCGGGGCGTGAACGCGACCCAAGTCGCCATCCCCGCGTTGCTCGCGTTGTCTGCGATTCATCAACATTTGGTCGTCCAGGGCTTGCGCACCACCGCAGGCCTGGTGGTGGAGACCGGCACCGCGCGCGAAGTGCATCAGTTTGGCGTGCTGGCCGGCTACGGTGCGGAAGCTGTTCACCCCTACCTGGCGATGGAAACACTGGCCAGTATTCACAAGGAATTGACAGGTGATTTGAGTGCGGAAAAAGCAATCTACAACTACGTCAAAGCGGTGGGCAAGGGCCTGTCCAAGATCATGTCCAAAATGGGTGTCAGCACCTACATGAGCTACTGCGGCGCGCAGTTGTTCGAGGTGATTGGGCTGAACTCCGCCACCGTCAGCAAATATTTCACGGGCACGCCGAGCCGCGTCGAAGGCATTGGCGTGTTTGAAATCGCTGAGGAAGCCATCCGCACGCACAACGCCGCGTTTAGCGACGACCCTGTACTCAAAAACATGCTCGATGCCGGCGGCGAATACGCCTGGCGCGTGCGGGGTGAGGAGCACATGTGGACACCCGACGTGATCTCCAAGTTGCAGCACAGCACCCGTGCCAACAACTGGAGCACCTACAAAGAATACGCTCAACTTATCAACGACCAAAGCAGCCGCCACATGACACTGCGCGGTCTGTTTGAGTTCAAAATCGACCCATCCAAGGCGATTCCTGTGGATGAGGTGGAGCCTGCCAAAGAGATCGTCAAACGTTTCGCCACGGGTGCTATGTCGCTCGGCTCCATCAGCACCGAGGCGCACGCGACGCTGGCCATTGCTATGAACCGCATCGGCGGCAAGAGCAACACGGGCGAGGGTGGTGAAGACCCGGCGCGTTATCGGCAAGAGCTCAAGGGGATCCCCATCAAGCAGGGCCAAACGATGGCCGACATCATTGGTCACGACGTGGTGGCGGTGGATATCCCGTTGAAAGACGGTGACTCGCTGCGTTCGCGCATCAAGCAGGTTGCTTCGGGCCGTTTTGGTGTGACCGCTGAATACCTCGCCAGTGCGGATCAAATCCAGATCAAGATGGCGCAAGGTGCCAAGCCGGGGGAGGGCGGCCAACTGCCCGGTGGCAAAGTTTCGGAGTACATAGGCCGACTGCGCCACAGCGTGCCGGGTGTGGGCTTGATTTCACCGCCGCCGCATCACGACATTTATTCGATTGAAGATCTGGCGCAACTGATTCATGACCTGAAAAACGTCGCGCCGCATTCGAGCATCAGCGTCAAGCTGGTGTCGGAGATCGGCGTGGGCACGATTGCCGCTGGCGTTGCCAAATGCAAGAGCGACCACGTGGTGATTGCGGGGCATGACGGAGGCACGGGCGCATCGCCCTGGTCGTCCATCAAACACGCAGGTAGCCCGTGGGAAATCGGCTTGGCTGAGACGCAGCAAACGCTGGTGTTAAACCGCCTGCGCAGCCGCATCCGAGTGCAGGCCGATGGCCAGATGAAGACAGGCCGCGACGTGGCCATTGGCGCACTGCTGGGTGCGGATGAGTTCGGCTTCGCCACGGCGCCGCTGGTGGTTGAAGGCTGCATCATGATGCGCAAATGCCACCTGAACACTTGTCCGGTCGGTGTCGCCACGCAAGACCCAACGTTGCGCGCGAAATTCAGCGGCAAACCCGAGCACGTGGTGAACTATTTCTTCTTCATTGCCGAAGAGGTTCGCCACATCATGGCGCAACTAGGCATCCGCAAGTTTGACGATCTGATTGGCCGTGCCGACCTGCTCGACACCCGCAAAGGCATTGATCATTGGAAAGCGCAAGGCCTGGATTTTGCGCGTCTGTTTGCGCAAGCCAATGTGCCGGCGGACGTGCCGCGCTTCCACGTCGAAGCGCAAGATCACGGCTTGGAAAAGTCGTTGGACAACGTGCTGATCGAGAAGTCACGCGCAGCCATTGATCGCGGCGAAAGAGTCCAGTTTATGGAAGTCGCGCGTAACGTCAATCGCTCGCTCGGTGCCATGCTGTCTGGCGCGCTGACCAAAGTGCGGCCCGAAGGCTTGCCGGATGACACCATCCGCATTCAGCTCGAAGGCACGGGTGGGCAGTCGTTCGGCGCGTTCCTGGCCAAAGGCATCACGCTGTACTTGATTGGCGATGCGAACGACTACACCGGCAAGGGCTTGAGCGGTGGCCGCATTGTGGTGCGACCCAGCATTGACTTTCGCGGTGAGGCGGTGCGCAACACGATTGTGGGCAACACGGTGATGTATGGGGCGACCAGCGGCGAGTCCTTCTTCAGCGGCGTTGCGGGCGAGCGCTTTGCCGTGCGCCTCTCGGGCGCGACCACGGTGGTTGAAGGCACGGGCGACCACGGTTGCGAGTACATGACGGGCGGCACGGTGGTGGTGCTGGGCAAAACCGGACGCAACTTCGCCGCGGGCATGAGCGGCGGCGTGGCCTACGTGTATGACGAAGACGGCGAGTTCGCCAAACGCTGCAACACTGCCATGGTGTCGTTGGAGAAAGTGCTGAGCGCGAGCGAGCAAACCGCCAGCACCGACAAATCCATCTGGCACGGCGGGCTGACGGATGAAGCGCAGCTTAAAGCGCTACTTAGCGAGCACAACCGCTGGACGGGCAGCAAACGTGCACGTGAACTGCTCGACCATTGGGAGGCGTCACGCGCCAAGTTCGTCAAAGTGTTCCCCAACGAGTACAAGCGCGCCTTGGGCGAGATGGCGGCCAAAAGTGCTGCGGTCGCCTTGAAAAAAAAGGAAAAACAGCCTGTAGCTCTTGCAAAATCTACGAAGACTGCTGCTCAAAACGTAGCGGTAGCGGCCAAATAAGCAGCTGTAACAAGAAGATCAAGGAATAAATCATGGGCAAGATGACAGGTTTCATGGAGTTTGAGCGAATTGAAGAAGGCTATAAGCCCGTGACAGAGCGGGTCAAAAATTACAAAGAGTTTGTAATTGGCCTGGACGACGCCCAAGCCAAGATTCAAAGCGCGCGCTGCATGGACTGCGGCACGCCGTTTTGCAACAGCGGCTGCCCGGTGAACAACATCATCCCGGACTTCAACGACCTCGTTTACAAAGGGGATTGGAAGAACGCGATTGACGTGCTGCACAGCACCAACAACTTCCCCGAGTTCACGGGCCGCATCTGCCCCGCGCCGTGCGAAGCGGCCTGCACGCTGAATGTGAATGACGACGCGGTGGGCATTAAATCCATCGAGCACGCGATCATCGACCGCGCTTGGTCGGAGGGCTGGGTGCAGCCGCAAATTGCCAAAGTCAAGACTGGTAAAAAAGTCGCCATCGTGGGTTCGGGCCCCGCAGGCATGGCCGCAGCGCAACAGCTCGCGCGCGTCGGGCACAGCGTGACCCTGTTCGAGAAGAATGACCGCGTCGGCGGCTTGTTGCGCTACGGCATTCCTGATTTCAAAATGGAGAAACACCACATCGACCAGCGCGTTTCGCAGATGGAAAAAGAAGGTGTTGTCTTCCGCACGGGGGTGATGGTCGGCGAGCTGCCCAAAGATTCCAAAGTGACCAACTGGGCCAAACAAACCATCACCCCCGCGCAATTGCAAAAAGATTTTGACGCGGTCATGCTCACCGGCGGTGCTGAGCAGTCGCGCGACCTGCCTGTACCAGGGCGCGACTTGGACGGCGTGCACTTTGCGATGGAATTCCTGCCGCTGCAAAACAAGGTCAACGCGGGCGACAAGCTCAAGGGCCAACTGAGGGCGGACGGCAAGCACGTCATCGTCATCGGCGGTGGCGACACAGGCTCGGATTGCGTGGGCACCAGCAACCGCCACGGCGCGGCCAGCGTCACCCAGTTTGAGGTGATGCCGCAGCCCCCGGTCGAAGAAAACCGCCCCATGACCTGGCCGAACTGGCCGATCAAGCTGCGCACCAGCTCCAGCCACGAAGAAGGCTGCGAGCGCGAATTCGCCATCTCCACCAAAGAGTTCATGGGTGAGAAAGGCAAGTTGACCGGCCTCAAAACCGTTCGCGTCGAGTGGAAAGACGGCAAGATGGTCGAGGTGGCGGGCTCAGAGCACGTGCTGAAAGCCGACTTGGTGCTGCTGGCGATGGGTTTTGTGTCACCCGTGGCCAGCATTCTGGATTCGTTCGGCGTGAACAAGGACAGCCGTGGCAACGCCAAAGCCAGCATGGATTTCATCGGTGGTTACGCTACCAACGTCCCCAAAGTATTCGCCGCTGGCGACATCCGTCGTGGCCAAAGCCTAGTCGTCTGGGCCATCCGCGAGGGCCGTCAGGCCGCGCGGGCACTGGATGAGTTTTTGATGGGGAGAAGTGCACTGCCGCGTTGATCCGGATGAGCGTCGGAATAGTTTGCTACTATGTATATAGCAAACTATCTATGATATTCGAGAGCTAAGTGCCAATGTCATACATATTTTAGCAAAAAACACCGAAATTGGCACTTAATATACCCAATATAGGTATATTAAGCCTGCGCACACTGGATTTCCAAAGCCCCTGATTCCGAGCGATTACGGGTAATCACTTATCATGGTTAGTCGCAAACAGTGCGGCTTTTTGTTGCTTGAATGCCCAACTTCTCAAACCTGTCCTCGGACTCACCCCTGATCGAATTGAAAAACCTGAGCTTTGGCTACGGTGACAGGGCGATTCTGGATGGCGTTTCGCTCATCGTGCCGCGCGGCAAGGTCACGGCGCTGATGGGCGCCTCGGGTGGCGGAAAAACGACGGTGCTGCGCCTGATTGGCGGGCAGCATCGTGCGCAAAAGGGTGAGCTTTTGATGTCTGCGCCGAAAGGCAGCTCGCAGGCACCGCAAAACATCGGCCTGCTTGATCATGCCGGGCTTTACGCGGCGCGGCGGCGCATGGGCATGCTGTTTCAGTTTGGCGCGCTGTTCACCGATCTTTGCGTGTTTGACAACGTCGCCTTCCCCTTGCGTGAACACACCGATTTGCCCGAAGTGTTGATCCGCGACATCGTTTTGATGAAGCTCGGCGCGGTGGGCCTGCGTGGCGCGCGGGATTTGATGCCGAGCGAAATTTCTGGCGGCATGGCGCGGCGCGTGGCGCTGGCGCGTGCGATTGCGCTAGACCCTGAGCTGATCATGTACGACGAGCCTTTTGCCGGGCTGGATCCGATCTCGCTGGGTACCGCCGCGCGACTGATCCGCCAGTTGAACGACACCATGGGTCTGACCAGCATCGTGGTGTCACACGATCTGGAAGAGACTTTTCACATTGCCGACAAGGTCATCATTCTGGCCAACGGCAAGGTCGCCGCAGAAGGTACGCCGCAAGAAGTGCGCGAAAGCAAAAACGAGCTGGTTCATCAATTTGTTAACGCCCTGCCGGACGGCCCAGTGCAGTTTCACTACCCCGGCCCCGGCGTTGAAGATGATTTTTCCCTCCGCAGTGGGACGGGGTCATGAGCGCGTTCAAACCAGCCGAAGCCATCGCCAGTTTGGGATTTGCCGTGCGCGCCAAGCTGGCCGACATCGGTGCCTCTGCCCGTCTTTTCTTGCGATTGGTCGTGCTGCTGGGTGCCAGTCTGAAGCGCTTTGGCTTGGTGCGCGATCAAATTCATTTTTTGGGCAACTATTCGCTGGCCATCATCACGGTGTCGGGTCTGTTCGTGGGTTTTGTGCTGGGCTTGCAGGGGTATTACACGCTGCAACGCTATGGCGCGTCAGAAGCGCTGGGGTTGCTTGTTGCACTGAGTTTGGTGCGTGAATTGGGGCCGGTGATCACCGCGCTGCTGTTTGCCGGGCGGGCGGGCACGTCACTTACGGCAGAGATCGGTTTGATGAAAGCTGGTGAGCAGCTAAGCGCGATGGAGATGATGGCGGTCGACCCGGTGCGGCGCATTTTGGCCCCCCGTTTTTGGGCCGGTGTGATCACCATGCCACTCTTGGCAGCCGTGTTCAGTGCGGTGGGTGTGCTGGGCGGCTGGGTCGTCGGCGTGCTGATGATTGGGGTGGACTCAGGTGCGTTCTGGAGCCAGATGCAAGGCGGCGTGGACGTTTTGCGTGATGTGGGCAACGGCGTGCTCAAAAGCGTTGTGTTTGGTTTTACCGTCACTTTCGTCGCATTGGTGCAGGGCTTTGAGGCGCAGCCCACGCCGGAGGGAGTGTCCCGCGCCACCACGCGAACCGTGGTGATGGCTTCGCTAGCGATTTTGGGGCTGGATTTCATCTTGACCGCCCTGATGTTCAGCATCTGATTGATTGGAGTTAAAAAGTGCAACGCTCAGCCAATGATTTTTGGGTCGGCCTTTTCGTTTTGATTGGGGCTGCGGCACTGCTGTTTTTGGCCTTGCAGTCGGCCAACCTGTTGACTTTGAGTTTTCAGTCGAACTACAAGGTGATGGCCAAATTCGACAACATAGGCGGAATCAAGCCCAAGGCCCCCGTCAAAAGCTCGGGCGTGGTGGTGGGACGGGTGGAATCCATCACATTTGATGACAAATCTTTTCAAGCCCGAGTTACGCTGGCGATGGAAAATCGTTACGCTTTTCCCAAGGACAGCTCGCTCAAAATTTTGACCAGTGGGCTTTTGGGTGAGCAGTACATCGGCATTGAGGCCGGTGCCGACGACAAGAATTTGGCGACTGGCGACACCATCTCCACCACGCAATCCGCCGTGGTGCTGGAGAACCTGATCAGCCAGTTTTTGTTCAGCAAGGCTGCAGACGGAAAAGCCGCCGATACAGCCAATAGTCCGGCAGGCTTGCCTTCAAGTGTGCCAGCCAGTGGGAGTAAATAATGAAAGAACGACAATCAATGAACTTATCAGACAGCCGCCCGGCTGACTATGTGCGCAGCCTCCACGTGGCCGTTCTGGTCATGTTTGCCACGGTGATGATGGGCTGCGCCAGCGGGCCAGCAACCCATCCGCGCGACCCGTGGGAGAGCTACAACCGCTCGATGAGCGACATCAACGAGAAGCTGGATGCGGCGGTTTTAAAGCCCGCCGCTACCGTCTACAAAACCGTCACCCCGCCGCTGGTTCGCACGGGTGTACACAACTTTTTCGTCAATCTGAGTGAGCCCTGGACAGCTTTTAACGCCCTGCTGCAACTCAAAGGCGAAGCGGCGGTGGAGACCATCATGCGATTCAGCGTCAATACCTTCTTCGGCCTGGGCGGGCTGTTGGACATCGCCAGTGAAATAGGCATAGAGCGCCATCGCCAGGACTTTGGCCAAACCCTTGGCATTTGGGGTGTACCCAGCGGCCCTTACTTTGTGCTGCCGGTTTACGGGCCATCTACCGTGCGGGATGCTGCGGCTTTCAGTATCGAGACTCGGGCTGATCCGTTGACCAATCAAACTAACTTGACTGTCAAGGACACTTTGATGATCCTGCGTGCCCTTGACTTGCGCACCAGTTTGCTGCGGGCAGGCAACATCCTTGAAGCAGCCGCCTTGGATAAATACACGTTTGCACGCGACATATTTTTACAACGCCGTGACAATTTCGTGTTCGACGGGCGCGATCCGACGGATCCCGATGAAAAATCTGACAAGCTGCCGCCGATGCCAGCACCTGCAAAGTAAGAGTTCAAATACATCCGATGCAGATGATGCACCTTGAAGTCGTCTGGATATTAAGTTGGTGCGTTAATGGAATTGCGGAATAAACCGCTTGAGAAGAGATTTATGAAACGTCGATACATGGGCAAAGTGGTGACTGGTTTGATAGCGGGCTTGATGCTTGCAGGTGGTGCCTTGGCGCAAACTTCCGAAGAGGCACCAGATGCTCTGGTCAAGCGCCTGTCCACCGATGTGCTGGAAACCATCAAGGCTGACAAAACCATCGCCCTGGGGGATACCGCCAAGGTCGTCAGCCTGGTTGAAACCAAGGTCATGCCGCACGTTAATTTTGAGCGTATGACGGCTTCCGCTGTCGGCCCCGCTTGGCGCCAGGCCACGCCGGAGCAAAAGAAACGCTTGCAGGACGAATTCAAGAAGTTGCTGGTTCGCACCTACTCAGGCGCTCTTTCCCAAGTGAGCGACCAGGTGATCACCGTGAAGCCGTTTCGCGCTGCGGCTGAAGACAAGGAAGTGATCGTCAAAACCGAAATCAGGGGCGGGGGCGATCCGATTCAGCTCGACTACCGTTTGGAGAAAACACCTGGTGTAGGCGTGGGCTGGAAAATCTACAACCTGAATGTGCTGGGAATTTGGTTGGTGGAAACCTACCGCAGCCAGTTTGCGCAAGAGATCAGCGCCAAAGGCATTGATGGCTTGATCAACACGCTGGCTGAGCGCAACAAAGCCAACGCCAGCGCCAAAAAAGCCTGATCATGATTGCCTTGCCCGCTGAGTTGACGCAGGAGCAGACCACAAGCTGTCTGCAGACAATGAAGCAAGGCCTGTCATTGGAAACAGAGGCTGCAATTGTGGTGGACGGCGCCGCCTTGGCTCGATTTGATTCGTCCGCATTGGCGGTGCTGCTGGAGCTGCGCCGCCAATGTCAGTCCTCGGGCAAGCAGTTTGCGGTCACACGCCTGCCGAGGCAACTGCTGGATTTGGCGGGGCTGTATGGAATTGCGGAGTTGTTGCCCTCAGCCTGAAGCGCTCGAAGTGCAACGCCGGGCTAGAATGGAGGGCTAGTCAAGATAGGCCCCATGCCCGCAATTTCCTTTAAGCAGATCACCAAAGCCTACTCCTCACCGCGTGGCCCCAAAGGTTCAACTTTCCTGGCTTTGGATGGTGTCAGCCTCGATATCGAGCAAGGCGAGTTCTTCGGCCTTCTAGGCCCCAATGGCGCAGGCAAAACCACCATGATCAGCATTCTGGCGGGCCTCACCCGGGCTACCAGCGGCAGTGTATCCGTGCTGGGCAGCGATGTTCAAAAGGATTACGCTAACGCGCGGCGCAAGCTCGGTGTGGTGCCACAAGAATTGGTGTTCGACCCATTCTTCAATGTGCGCGAGGCCTTGCACATTCAGTCCGGCTACTTTGGCATCAAGAACAACGCTGCCTGGATCGACGAACTGCTGCACAACCTCGGTTTGACCGACAAGGCCGAGTCCAACATGCGCCAACTCTCTGGCGGCATGAAGCGCCGTGTCTTGGTGGCGCAAGCCTTGGTGCATAAGCCACCTGTGATCGTGCTGGACGAGCCCACCGCCGGTGTTGACGTGGAGCTGCGCCAAACGTTGTGGCAGTTCATCGCCCGGCTCAACAAAGAAGGCTCTACCGTGCTGCTCACCACGCATTACCTGGAGGAAGCCGAAGCGCTTTGCGGGCGCATCGCTATGCTAAAAACTGGCAAGGTGGTCGCGCTGGCGGCAACCTCTGAACTGCTCAAAGCCGCCTCCAGCAACGTGCTGCGCTTTAAGATAGACAGCGAACTCCCCCACGCGCTGAAAGCCAAAGCACGCATCACCGGGCGTATCGTCCAGTTTCCCGCGCACGATGCAGCGGAAATCGAAAGCTATCTGGCAGCGGTGCGTCAAGCGGGGCTGACGGCAGAAGATGTCGAGATTCGCAAAGCCGATCTTGAAGATGTCTTTCTGGATGTGATGAGCCAAAACACCGCAACGGTGGAGAAAATAGCATGACCGGTTGGCAAACACTGCTCTACAAGGAGACGCTACGTTTTTGGAAGGTGGCCGCACAAACCATTGCAGGCCCGGTGCTCACCGCCTTGCTGTATCTGCTGATCTTCGGCCACGCGCTGGAAGCCCACGTCAAAGTGTATGACAAGATCAGTTACACCGCGTTCCTGGTGCCTGGCCTGGCTATGATGAGCGTGCTGCAAAACGCGTTTGCCAACAGCTCGTCGTCGCTGATCATGAGCAAGGTGATGGGCAATTTGGTGTTCTTGTTGCTCACGCCGCTCTCGTACTTGAATTGGTATGTGGCCTACGTCGGGGCCTCCGTGGTGCGCGGGCTGGTGGTGGGCATTGGCGTGTTTACTGTGGCTGCATTCTTTACTAACATCAGTCTTGTGGCCCCGCTTTGGATTTTGGTATTCGCTGTGATGGGCGCCGCACTGATGGGCACCTTGGGGCTGGTGGCGGGCTTGTGGGCCGAGAAGTTTGATCAACTGGCGGCGTTTCAAAACTTTGTCATCATGCCCATGACATTCTTGAGCGGTGTTTTTTACTCTATCCATTCGCTGCCTAAGTTTTGGCAGGGCGTGAGCCATCTGAACCCGTTTTTCTACATGATTGATGGCTTTCGCTACGGATTTTTTGGCGTGAGCGACGTGTCACCCTGGTTGAGTTTTGCGGTGGTCGGCACCACCTTGATTGTGGTCAGCGTGCTCACCATTCATTTGCTGCGCATTGGCTACAAAATTCGCAGTTAATTCCCATTCAATATCATGACCGCTGAAGAACTCAAAGCCATCATCACTGCAAGCCTGAACTGCTCCGTTTGCGAGCTTGACGGTGATGGCCGCCATTGGACGGCTACCATCGTCTCGCCTGAATTTGAGGGCAAGCGCTCGATTCAACGGCATCAGCGCGTGTACGCGACACTCGGTGCCAAAATGCACACCGACGAAGTTCACGCCCTATCGATGAAAACCTATACACCCGCCGAGTGGGCTGCCGGGAATTGACGCGATGGACAAATTACTGATTCACGGTGGCCGCCGCCTGCAAGGCACAGTGCAGATCAGCGGCGCGAAAAACGCCGCCCTGCCGGAGATGTGCGCCGCTTTGCTCACCGCCGATCCCGTCTCGCTGACAAACGTACCCGGCTTGCAAGACGTATTGACTATGCAAAAGCTGCTACGCAACATGGGCGTAACGGTGGAGCAAGCTGCGCCTGGCACGGTTCGCATCGACGCCAGCGCGTTGACGACGCCTGAGGCGCCGTATGAGCTTGTTAAGACCATGCGCGCTTCGGTGCTCGCGCTCGGGCCATTGCTGGCGCGGTTTGGCGAGGCCACGGTGTCACTGCCGGGCGGTTGTGGCATTGGCTCGCGGCCGGTCGATCAGCACATCAAGGGCCTGATTGCGATGGGTGCGGAGATCACAGTCGAGCACGGCTATATGCTGGCACGTCTTCCCCAAGGTAAAACTCGGCTGACGGGAGCGCGCATCACGACAGACATGGTGACCGTCACCGGCACCGAGAATCTGCTGATGGCCGCAACGCTGGCCGAAGGTGAAACCATCCTGGAGAACGCTGCGCGCGAGCCCGAGATTGCTGACCTGGCAGAGATGCTGATCAAAATGGGCGCGAAGATTGACGGTCACGGCACCAGTCGCATTCGCATTCAAGGCGTGGAAAAACTGCACGGCTGCACGCATCAAGTGGTGGCTGATCGCATTGAAGCGGGAACGTTTTTGTGTGCGGTGGCCGCGACAGGTGGCGATGTCGTGCTCAAAGACGCGCGGGCTGATCACTTGGATGCCGTGATTGAGAAGCTGCTCGAAGCCGGTGCAAACGTGGTGGCGTTGCCCAATGGCGTTCACGTCAAGTCCCAAGGCCGATTGAAGGCGCAAACTTACCGCACCACTGAGTACCCCGGCTTCCCCACGGACATGCAGGCACAGTTCATGGCGCTGAATGCGATCTCCATCGGCACTGCCCGCGTGACCGAGACCATTTTTGAGAACCGCTTCATGCACGTCAACGAGCTGATGCGCTTGGGTGCCAATATTGTGGTGGATGGCAAAGTGGCGGTGATGGAAGGCGTTGAAAAACTGTCGGGAGCCTCGGTGATGGCGACGGACCTGCGCGCGTCTGCTGGGCTGGTGATTGCCGGGCTCGTGGCCAGTGGCGAAACGGTGGTGGATCGCATTTACCACCTGGATCGCGGCTATGACTGCCTGGAGGCAAAGTTGCAAGGCATTGGTGCCGACATTGAAAGAGTGAAGTGATCACGCTCGCCTTGTCCAAGGGAAGAATCTTTGAAGAGACTCTGCCGCTGCTTGAAGCGGCAGGCATCGAGGTATTGGAAGACCCCGAAACGTCACGCAAACTCATTTTGACGACCAACCAGCCCAACGTGCGCGTGCTGGTGGTGCGCGCGACGGACGTGCCAACTTACGTCCAATACGGCGGCGCAGATTTGGGTATCACGGGCAAAGACACCTTGATCGAACACGCTGCCGAATGGCAGGGCGGCACAATCACCGCGGGGCTCTACCAGCCGCTGGATTTGCATATCGCCAAGTGCCGCATCAGCGTGGCAGTTCGGGCTGATTTTGATTACGCGCGCGCCGTCAAGCAAGGCAGCCGCCTCAAAGTCGCGACCAAGTACGTGGCGATCGCGCGGGAGTTTTTTGCGTCCAAAGGCGTGCATGTGGATTTGATCAAGCTCTACGGCAGCATGGAACTGGCCCCGTTGACGGGGCTGGCCGATGCGATTGTTGACCTCGTCTCCACGGGTAACACACTCAAAGCCAATCACTTGGTGGAGGTCGAGCACATCATGGACATTAGCTCGCGCCTGGTGGTGAACCAAACCGCGCTCAAACTCAAGCAAGAGCCGCTTCGCCACATCATCGATGCGTTTGCAAAAGCCGTGGCTGCCAGAAACACCTGATTCAAGCGTTCTAGAGATATGACTTTGATAGCTAATCCTGCCCGTCTCGCAACCACTGACATTAATTTTGAGGCCGACTTTCAGGCACGCCTGCATGTGTCATCGCAAGACGATACCGCTATTGACCGTGTTGCCGCCGACATTCTGGCGGATGTCAAACGACGGGGCGACGAAGCGGTGCTTGAATACACCAACCGTTTTGATCATCTGACTGCACCAAGCGTGAAGTCGCTGGAGTTGACGCAAACTGAGTTGAAGCGCGCGTTTGACACGATCTCTTCGGAGCAACGCGACGCTCTACAAAGCGCCGCAGACCGCATCCGCAACTACCACGAGCGGCAAAAAAAAGTCAGTGGTGAGAGCTGGCAGTACCGCGATGACGACGGTAACCTGTTGGGCCAAAAAGTCACGCCCATTGATCGCGCGGGCATTTACGTACCCGGCGGTAAGGCCGCCTACCCGTCCAGCTTGCTGATGAACGCCATCCCAGCGCACGTCGCGGGCGTTGCTGAAATCATCATGGTTGTGCCCAACCCAGGTGCCTCCAATGCGTTGCTGTTGGCCGCCGCGTACGTCGCAGGTGTCACGCGCGGGTTTTGCATCGGCGGTGCGCAGGCTGTCGGCGCGTTAGCCTATGGCACTCAAACGGTGCCGCGCGTTGACAAAATCACCGGCCCCGGCAACGCTTACGTTGCCGCCGCCAAGCGCCGGGTGTTCGGCATCGTGGGCATCGACATGATCGCCGGGCCAAGCGAAATTTTGGTGTTGGCGGACGGCACCACGCCGCCCGATTGGGTGGCGATGGATTTATTCAGCCAAGCCGAACACGACGAAATGGCGCAAAGCATCTTGCTGTGCCCTGATGCGGCGTACATCGACGCGGTGCAAGCGGCCATCACCCGCCTGTTGCCTGAAATGCCGCGTGCCGCCATCATCGCCAAGTCATTGAATGACCGTGGCGCGTTGATTCACACCCGCAGCATGGAAGAAGCCTGCGACATCAGCAACCGCATAGCCCCCGAGCATTTGGAAGTAAGCAGCCGCGACCCGCATCGCTGGGAGCCTTTGCTGAGACACGCAGGCGCGATCTTTTTGGGTGCGTTCACCAGCGAGAGCCTCGGCGACTACTGCGCAGGCCCCAACCATGTGCTGCCCACCAGCGGCACTGCGCGCTTCTCAAGCCCGCTGGGTGTGTACGACTTCCAAAAGCGCAGCAGCTTGATCGAGGTGAGCGAGCAAGGCGCACAAGTGCTCGGCAAGATCGCCTCCGTGCTTGCGCATGGCGAGGGCCTACAGGCGCATGCGCGGGCGGCGGAGATGCGGTTGAAATAATTGGGGTCAGATTCCAATTATCTAAATTCAAATAATGGTGCCATCTCTGGTTCTACCCCCGTAATTTGAATCTTTAAAAAGAATGATATCGCCTGAAACCCCGATCACCGCCCTTGTCAAAACAAGGTTGCGCCAAGACATCCAATCCATGCACGCCTACGCGATTCAGGACTCGCGCGGCATGGTTAAGCTCGATGCGATGGAGAACCCGCACACGCTCATCCCAGAGTTACAGGCGGCGCTGGGCCAGCGGCTTGGCGCGCTGGCGCTGAACCGCTATCCGAACGCGCGAATTGATGATTTGCGCCGTGCCTTGGCTGATTACGCGCGCATGCCAAGCGGCTACGGCCTGATGCTGGGCAATGGCTCGGACGAGCTGATTTCGCTGTTGGCGATGGCGGTTGATCTGCCTGCATCGCAAAACCCAAGCGGCATGCCGCCGGTGATTTTGGCCCCGGAGCCGGGTTTTGTGATGTACGCGATGAGTGCCAAGTTTCAGGGCCTGCGCTACGTGGGCGTGCCGCTCACGGCTGATTTCGAGCTGGATGAAGCGGCGATGCTGGCCGCCATCACGCTGCACAAGCCCGTGCTGGTGTACCTGGCGTATCCGAATAATCCGACTGCGAATTTGTGGAGCGACACGGCGATTGAACACATCATCGCGTTGCAAGGTCAATTGGGTGGCCTGGTGGTGATGGATGAGGCGTACCAGCCGTTTGCCTCGCGCAGTTGGATTGACAAAATCCGCAGTGCACCTGAAAAACACGCCCACGTGCTCTTGATGCGCACCATGAGCAAGTTTGGTCTGGCTGGGGTTCGCATCGGTTACATGATCGGACAAAAGGCGTTGATTGCCGAAGTGGACAAGCTGCGTCCGCCCTACAACATCAGCGTTCTGAACTATGAATGTGCTCTGTTTGCGCTGGAGCAT
>JANOTO010000364.1:0-1677 GCA_031416395.1 Rhodoferax sp.
GCCCCGGTGGACAACTACTGGTTCCCCGATTACATGGCCGACCTCGATTTTTTGCTGGATCACTATTCGCCCGAAAAGCCCGTCGATCTGGTCGGCCACAGCCTGGGTGGCAATGTCGTGATGCAGTATGCCGGTGCCCGCCCAGCGCGCATTCGCCGCTTGGTCAACCTAGAAGGCTTTGGCATGCCTGCGGGCAAACCCACCAGCGCACCTAAACGCTTCGCTGCCTGGATGGACGAGCTCAAGACGCACAACAAGGGCGGCATCGTGCTGAAGACGTATGACAACGCAGATGGTGTGGCGCAGCGGCTGATGAAGACCAACCCGCGACTCGCGCGCGACCAGACCGGGCGTGACCGCGCGGCCTGGCTCTCGCACCACTGGGCGATGGAGAACAAGGCGGGCCGCTGGGAGATTCTGGGTGACGCGGCACACAAAATCTCGGGGGCCAACGTCTCGCGCGTCGAGGAAGTGCTGGCGCTTTACGCGGCCATCACCGCACCCACGCTGTTTGTCGAAGCATCTGACAATTCAATGCAAGGCTGGTACGCCGGCAAGTTCACGCTGGCCGAGTTTCATGAGCGCCTGAAACACGTGCCCAACGTCAAAGCGGTACGCATGGACGACTGCGGCCACATGCTGCACCACGACCAGCCCGCGCAATTGGCACGCTTGATCGAGGATTTCGTCGCCTGAATACGGTGATTGGGTGGCGTGCGAAAATGATGGGTTCGATCACACATTGATCGCCAATTTTCAGGATTCGCCCCATGGACGCAGAGAGCATCAATCAAATCGGTACCCAACTCAACGACTTGGGCGCCCGCACGCAAGAGCTTCGGGGGTATCTTTGACTACCCTGCCAAATCAGAACGGTTGAGAACCGTTAACGCCTCACTCGAAGACCCAACCGTCTGGAACGATAGCAAAAAAGCGCAGGAACTGGGTAAAGAGAAAAAGGCGCTCGACGGTGTCGTCGGCACGCTGGATAAACTAACTTCTGAGCTGGCGGACAACAGCGAACTGTACGAGATGTCCAAGTCAGAGGGTGACGAGGCGGGCCTGGCCACCATCAGCGACGACACCGCCAAGCTTGCCGCCATCATTGAGCAGCTCGAATTCCGCCGCATGTTCAACAACCCGGCTGACCCACTGAACGCTTTTTTAGACATTCAAGCCGGTGCAGGCGGCACCGAGGCGTGCGATTGGGCCAGCATGCTGTTGCGCCAATACCTGCGCTACGCCGAGCGTAAAGGCTTCAAAGCCACGCTGGAAGACGAAACCGCTGGCGACACAGCGGGGATAAAAGGGGCGACGATCAAGGTCGAGGGCGAATATGCCTTTGGCCTGCTGCGCACCGAGACTGGCGTGCACCGCCTGGTGCGCAAATCGCCGTTTGACTCCAGCGGTGGCCGCCACACCAGCTTTGCCAGCGTGTTTGTCTACCCCGAGGTCGATGACTCGATCGTCATCGACATCAACCCGGCCGCCGTGCGCACCGACACCTTCCGCGCCAGCGGTGCAGGTGGCCTGCAAATCAACAAAACCGACTCGGCCGTGCGTCTGACCCACTTGCCCACCGGCATCGTGGTGCAATGCCAGGACGGTCGCAGCCAACACAGCAACCGCGACGTCGCCTGGAAGCGTCTGCGCAGCCGCCTGTACGACTTTGAAATG
>JANOTO010000365.1:0-3146 GCA_031416395.1 Rhodoferax sp.
TTGCGCGTGGTGGACGCGTCCATCATGCCGCGCATCGTGAGTGGCAACACCAATGCGCCGACGATCATGATTGCGGAGAAGGCGGCGGACATGATCAGGGCTGCGCGCGAGGGATGATTATAAAATACCCAAATTGGGTTATTTGAACGCTAGAATCATCAGTTTTGACTGATTTCTAAATATTCAGGCCTCTGGCTCTTTAATGAGATAGATAGTTTGCTATCATATTAGCATCAATTGACAGCGAATACTTATCCCGCAAACCGCTTACGCGTTAACGCCAGCGCGATCCAGAAGCCACCGACAGCGTATATCGCCAACACCGCCACATGCAGCATCGCATTGGCGGGCCATTGATCCATGAACAGCGGGCGAACCAGTTCAACGGCATGGGTCAGCGGCAGAAATTCAGACATCACCCGAACCGGCGCAGGCAATTGCTCGCGCGGGAAGAAAACGCCGCTTAAAAACATCATCGGCGTGATGAACAGCGTGAAGTAGTAGGTGAAGAAATCGTAGCCTTTGGCCATGGCGTTGAAGATCAGCGCGATGCAGCTGAACGTGATGCCGACTCCTACCAAAATGGGCAGCGCCACCAGCAGTTTCGGACTGTAGGAGACACCCAGCGCCAGCATGACCCCGAGGATGGCAATCGACGTCAGAATGGATTTGAAGGCGGCCCACAGCATTTCGGCCAGTAAAATATTGTCCAGACTGACCGGCGCGTTCATGATGCCGTCCCACGTTTTCTGAACATGCATGCGCGAGAAGGCGGAATACAGCGCTTCAAACGATGCTGCGTTCATTGCACTGGTGCAAAGGTAGCCGCCACCCAGAAACACGATGTAGGGCACCATGGCATCACCCATTTTCACCTGCCCCACTAGCGCGCCCATGCCGTAGCCGAACGCGACCAGGGCGATCAGCGGATCAGCAATGTTGCCCACCATGCTGGGGATGGCCAGCTTGCGCCACACCAGCAGGTTGCGCATGAAGACGGGCCAAAAACGCAGCGACAGGCTGGGCGCACGCCAGCGGTTGAGATTGACATTGGTGCTAACGTTGGTAGCAGAGTTCATCATGCATCTTCCCGAATTTGTCGGCCCGTCATCTTCAAAAACAAGTCTTCCAGATTCGCCGGGCGGTGCAGCGTTCGCAACTGCGGATACTCGGCCAGTCCGTCCAGCAATTGCTTGGCGTTCTGCGTGTAGAAAAACACCGTCTCGCCGCTGACTTCAACCCGCGCCGCGAGTGCCTTGAGGGGCGAATCGGCCAGCGCCAGTGCACCCACGCCGTAGACCTCGACCACATCAGGTTCAAGGTGCTGCGCGATCAGGTCGCGCGGTTTGCCTTCGGCGATTTTCTTGCCGTGATCCAGCACCAAGAGGCGCGCGCACAGGCGCTCGGCCTCGTCCATGAAGTGGGTTGTGAGCAAGATCGATTTGCCTTGCTGCACCAGTAACTGCAAACGCTCCCACATGAGGTGGCGCGCCTGCGGGTCCAGGCCGGTGGTGGGCTCGTCCAGCAACAACAGTTGCGGGTCGTTCACCAGCGCACGCGCCAGCGACAGCCTGCGTCGCATGCCGCCGGAGAGTTCACCGGGTTTAGCGTTGGCTTTGTGCGTGAGCGCGGCGAACTCCAGCAGCTGGGGCACGCGGGCTTGGATGTCTGCAGGCTTCATGCCGAAGTAACGGCCATACACCAGCAGGTTCTCCGCGCAAGTGAAGTCGGGGTCCAGCGTGTCAAACTGGCTGACCACGCCGAGCTGCGCCTTGATCGCCAGCGCATGTTGCGGCATTTGCAATCCACCGGACACCGAACCGCCAGGGTAAAACGTGACGGAGCCGCCATCTGGCACCGTCAGGCCCAGGCAGATGCGGATGGTGGTCGTCTTGCCAGCGCCGTTGGGGCCAATCACGCCCAAGCACTCTCCGGGGCTGATATCGAAAGAGACATCGTCCACCACTTTGGTATCACCGTAACGCTTGGTCAACGTGCGCACTTGCAACAGATTTTGGGTCATCCCGCAATTGTCCAGCAAGTGGGGATGACATCAGCACGGAAATGGGCTCAAAGTGCGGTAAATTCCAACGGTTCGATTCCAACCACACTGCTCGCATCCTTCACGCCTCGCCCAAGCTTTCATGACCGCTGATTCGTCCGCCAGAACCAAGCTTGAAGAGCGTGCCAACCTGACCCCGGCTGACCTGCGCTGGAAGCTCGTGGAGCAGGATCACCTGATCCAGGGCGTGCTGGCCAGCATCAGCCAGGGCGTGCTGGTGGTGGGAGGGGACGGGCGCATCAACGTCTTCAATGACCGGGCTTGTGAGCTGCTGAACATTCCCTATAGCGCCTTGCAAAGCCACCCCACACTCCATGAAATGGTGCAATACCAATTCAAGCGCGGCGACTTTGGCAATGACCTTGAGCGCACCGCACCTGACTTGCACAGTTACCTGACCAAGAGTCGCGCCGATGTCAGCAGCCATATCAAAGAGCTGCCGCCCAACTACACGCGCACCACCGCCAGTGGGCGCGTGCTGGAGATCAAAACCAAACCCCTTGCCACGGGCGGGCTGATACGCACTTTCACGGACATCACCAGCTATGCGCAGGTCGAACAGGCGCGCGAACAATTGCACGCGTTGCTTCAGGCGACTCAGTCCATCGCTCAAGTGGGGGGGGCTGAATACGATTTTGTCACCGGACAGACGCATTGGACGATCGAGATGTACCGCATGCTCGACACCTCGCCCAAAGAGTACACACCGACCGCCGAAACAGCACTGCAATTCTTGACACCTGCGTCGCTCAAGACCCTGAAGAAGGCGTTCGCATTGGCCAGAACGCTGCCCGCCAGCGAGACGCCCAAAAGTCACGATGTCGACTTAGAGCTGGTGACCGCAAAAAAACGCCACATATGGGTCACCATCCGTACCATTCTGACCCAAGTGAATGGTCGGTTCGTCAAGCGGACTTCGGTGGTTCAGGAAATCACCGCGCGCAAGCAGGCCGAGGCCGCCCTTCGCGCCAGTGAAGAGAACTTCAGGCTGATCACCTCACAGGTGCCGGGTGTGGTGTTCCGCCTGGCGCTGGGCAACGACGGTACCCGCAGATACAGCTTTGTGAGCGACGGCGTGCGCGAA
>JANOTO010000366.1:0-2115 GCA_031416395.1 Rhodoferax sp.
AAGGCATCCACTGGGACAGACCAGCTTCGTTGCTGCTCTGTCCCATACTTTTGAACAACGATATTTTTGAATTGCCATGGCCACCATTCCCATCACTAAACGCGGCTCTGAAAAGCTCAAGACTGAGCTGCACAAGCTCAAAACCGTGGAGCGCCCCTGGGTGATTGGCGCGATTGCCGAGGCGCGGGCGCAAGGCGATTTGAGCGAGAACGCTGAGTACGAAGCGGCTAAAGACCGCCAGGGCTTCATTGAGGGGCGGATTCAGGAGATTGAGGGCAAGCTGTCGGCCTGCCAGATCATCGACCCGGTCGATCTGCATGCAGACGGCAAAGTGGTGTTTGGTGCAACCGTCGAGTTGGAAGACGAAGACTCAGGCACGAAGGTCAAATACCAGATCGTTGGTGAAGACGAGGCGGATTTGAAGCTGGGGCTGATCAACATTGGCTCGCCCATCGCGCGCGCGCTGATTGGTAAGCTGGAGGGCGACACCGCCGAGGTACAAGCCCCTGGTGGCATCAAGCACTACGAAGTGGTGAAGGTCAGTTACGTTTAATTTCAGGTCTGACTGCGTTTTTTAACGCTGACCTGCTTGGGCTTGGCGCGTTTGACTTCGCCGCCTTGCGTCAAGCGCTGATTGCCCAACACGCGCAGGGTTTTGACCTCAGGCCGCTGGCCGCCGCGCTTGCTGTACTTGAGCACTTTGAAATCACGCGGCCCCGGCATGCGGTCTTCATCACGTTCGGCACGCTCCTTCTCGGGCTTGGGCCGCCACAGCACCAGCAATTTACCAATGTGTTGAATCGGCGCGGCATTCAGGCTGTCAGCCAGCGTTTGGAACATGACTTCGCGCGCGGCGCGGTCGTCTGAAAACACCCGCACTTTGATCAAACCGTGGGCGTTCAACGCCATTTCGGTCTCTTTTTTGACGGCATCGGTCAAGCCGTCGCCACCGATCATCACGACCGGGTCAAGGTGGTGGGCGGCAGCGCGGTGGTCTTTTCGCTCTGCGGGGGTAAGTTGTATCAAGGGCATACCGCTATTATCGGTCTGAATGGCAACCAAAGACTTAAAAACTAGCAGCAGCTCCAAGGGCAGCAAAGTCAACCGTGCGTGGATCAATGACCATGTCAACGACCCCTACGTGAAGCTGGCCAAGCTGGAGGGCTACCGCGCCCGCGCGGCCTATAAGCTCAAGGAAATTGACGAGTCGTTCAGGCTCATCAAGCCGGGTCAGTTGGTAGTGGATTTAGGATCGACCCCCGGCGCGTGGAGTCAGTACCTGCGCCGAAAAATGGTCAATAAAGTCGGCGGCGAGCTAGATGGCCGCATCATCGCGCTGGATCTTTTGCCAATGGACCCGGTCGAAGGCGTGGAGTTTTTGCTGGGCGACATTCGCGAAGACGAGGTCTTGTCGCGCTTAATTCAAGCGATGGACGGGCGCTTGGCGGACATTGTGGTGTCGGACATGGCGCCCAACATTTCGGGCATCCATTCAGCCGATGCCGCGCGGGTGGAGCACCTGATCGAGTTGGCGATTGATTTCGCCAAAACCCACATGAAACCCCAGGGCACCTTGGTCGCCAAGGTGTTTCACAGCGGCGGCTACGACGACCTGGTCAAGCTGTTCAAGGCGGCGTTTTTGGTCGTCAAACCGGTCAAACCCAAAGCGTCGCGCGACAAATCAACCGAGACCTTCCTGGTTGGCGTGGGGTTGAAAAAAACCTGAAAGCCCCGCCCGGTTGTGATATCCCTTGTTACAGACATGGGTGAAACTTTGAATATCCTTGGGCCGCAGCCTTGAAACGCCTAAAATAAGGCGCAATTGTGACTGTCAGTCAGTTCCTTCTTCATTACTGCATCCGCACTGGAGTCTCGTTTGAATAATCAGTGGTTTTCTAAAATTGCCGTTTGGCTGGTGATCGCCCTCGTGCTGTTCACCGTGTTCAAACAGTTCGACACGCGCAACGCGGCAGGCGCGGGCTACGTGGGCTACTCCGACTTCCTGGAAGAGGTGCGCAACAAGCGCATCAAGAGCGTTGTCATTCAAGAAGGCCCTGGCGGCACCGAGATTCAAGCCGTCACCAATGATGACCGCAAGGTGCGCGTTACCGCCAC
>JANOTO010000367.1:0-3905 GCA_031416395.1 Rhodoferax sp.
CAGGCGCGCTCCTGGCGCGCATTGCCCGAGGTGTCGATGCCGGTGTCGCCTTTGACATTCACCTGGGCAATGGCAGCGCCAGCCAGTGATGCACCCAATGCGACGGCAAAGGCAAGTGTTCTGACCGACGTACACGCGTTCTTGAATTTCATGGAAGTACTCCTGAATGGTGGAAATCCCAGTCTAGAAATCTACGCCCCACACCAGCAGCAGACAAAGCCGCCCCTGGGTCGCGACCACCACCCGCTTGCGTGTAGGACGGCATGACGCGGCTGATCAACTCATGACATTCGCTGCGAATTAGGGCATTTTTTCCAAATAATTAACTCGTAGGTTAATTTTTATCAAAATGAGGGTAAAAAATACTAAATTTATAATGTTTTTAGCCTCTAGCTCTCGAATAACATGCACAATCAGCTATTTATTTAATAGTAAGCATCAACAGACGGTCAGGCCGCCAGCGGCAGCGACCGCGTGCTGAAGAACTCGTGGTCGGCGTCATCCATCTCACCCTCAGGCTTGCCAATGTGCTGCTCCAGCCGACGGCGGTCCAGCACGTCAATACGGCCCCGGCTGTAGCGAATCAGGCCCGCCTGCTGCAATTTGAGCGCCGCTGCGGTGATGCCCTCGCGGCGCACGCCCAGCAGGCTGGCCAGCAGCTCTTGCGTCATGAACACCACCCGTGACGGCAGCCGATCCACGCTCAGCAGCAAGCGCCTGCACAGCAACTGCTCAATCGAGTGGTAGCGGTTGCAGGCGGCAGTCTTCGCCACTTGGGCAATCAAGTCCTGGGAATAACGCAGCATCATCATCAAAACCGGGCCAGCGCGCTGGATCTCGTCCCGCGCTGCCTGCGCGCGCAGCCGGTAGGCCCAGCCCGCGCTTTGCACCACCGCTTCGCTCGGTGTGGCATTACCGCCCATGAAGAGCGAGATGCCGACCACGCCGTCTTTGCCCACCACGGCAAATTCCGAGCTGGCCCCGTCCACCGTCAGGTACACCAGGGACACCACGGCGGTGGTGGGAAAGTAGACATACGCTGGCGTACGGCCAGACTCGCTCAGCACCTCCCCCTGCGACAACTCCACCAGATCCAGGAACGGTGCCCAGCGGCTCCACTCCGCCTCGGGCAACCCGGCCAGCAAAGCGTTCTCACGCGGATGCGGTGATTTAACGACCGCAGGCTTAAATACCGCAGGCGATGCGTAGGCTTGGCGCAAGGCTGCGTTCACTGGCAGGGCCAAAGTGTTCATGGGAATCCCGGGTTTGGTGGCGGTTTGGTGATCCAGCCCCGATGATCCGGTTACAACGCCGATTGCCCCATCAGCGGCAATCGGTTCTGCGTGTCGTCTCCTTCCTACAAATCTTGCAGGAAAACACGCCGCTATGTTCGATAACGTACAGACCCAGCGTCAAAAACTGGCGATTATGGGGTTATTGACTGCCCGTTGAATGCAACCCCGGAACATGATCGCCTCAAAAAATCGCCATGACCCAGCCTTCCATCAGCCCCCAACCGGTGGCACTCAATTACGCTCTACCGGAGGTGCTACCCCACGCACTTCCGGCCACCACCCAGGCATCGCAGGAGCCCCAGCCGAAGGTGAACCCGGAGCCGCAGGCGAACCCAGAACCGCAGGCGAACCAGCAAGCGGCGCTCAAAACCTTCGCGCTGCAGGATGCCATCTTCTACAGCGCCAACTTCTCCAGCATCGCCACGGATGCGCGCGGAGTGATCCAGATTTTCAACGTCGGTGCCGAACGCATGCTGGGCTACGAGGCGGCCGACGTGCTGAACAAAGTCACGCCTGCCGACATTTCCGACCCCAGGGAAGTGATCGCCCGGGCCCGTGCCCTGAGCGACGAGCTGGGCACACCGATTGCGCCCGGCTTTGAGGCGCTGGTATTCAAAGCCTCGCGCGGCATTGAAGACATTTACGAGCTGACCTTTGTGCGCAAGGACGGCAGCCGCCTGCCGGCCGTGGTGTCGGTCACCGCGCTGCGCGATGCGATGGGCGTGATCATCGGCTACCTGCTGATTGGCACCGACAACACCGCGCGCAAGCGGGTGGAGGCCGAGCGGGCGCGGCTGGAGCAGGTGCTGCAGGACAAAAATACCGAGCTTGAAGCGGCAATCCTGGCGGCCGACAAGGCCAACCTGGCCAAAACAGATTTCCTCTCCAACATGAGCCACGAGCTTCGCACGCCTTTGAACGCCATTCTGGGTTTTGCGCAACTGCTGGAGTCGGGCTTGCCCGAGCCCACGGTGGCGCAGAAGCGCGGCATTGGCCAGATTCTGCACGCTGGCTGGTTTTTGCTGGATCTGATCAATGAGCTGCTGGATCTGACCTTGATTGAATCCGGCAAACTGTCGCTGGCAAGCGAACCCGTGAGCGTGGCCGAGGTCTTGCAGCAGTGCCTGACCATGGTCGGACCGCAGGCCAAAAAGCGTGGCATTCAACTGGTATTTCCGCACTTTGACACACCGCCTTTCATCAGCGGGGATCTGATGCGGATCAAGCAGGTGATCATCAACCTGCTGTCCAACGCCATCAAGTACAACCGGGTGGATGGCACCGTCACCGTCACGTGCACGCTGGATACGCCTGGCTTCATGCGTCTGGAGGTTCGCGACACGGGCGAGGGCCTCCCACCCGAAAAAATCGCGCAGCTTTTTCAGCCCTTCAACCGCCTGGGGCAAGAGGCCAGCGGCGACGAGGGAACGGGCATTGGCCTGGTGGTCTGCAAGCGGCTGGTGGAGCTGATGGGTGGCATCATCGGCGTACACAGCACGGTGGGCACTGGCAGTATTTTCTGGATCGAGCTGAATCTGGCCCAGCCGCCGTTGGCCAGCAACACCGTGAGGCTTGAAGCAGACATCGCACTGGTTCAAGTCCAGCCACCGGTACACACCTACACCTTGCTGTGCGTCGAGGACAACCCCGCCAACTTGATGCTGATTGAAGACCTGGTGGCACGCAGGCCTGAGGTGCGCCTGCTCACCGCAAGCAATGGCTTGAGCGGGATAGAGCTGGCGCGCAGCGTATTGCCTGATGCGATCTTGATGGACATCAACCTGCCCGGCATCAACGGCTACCAGGCGCTGGACATCCTGGCCAAGGGGGTCGCCACCGCACACATCCCGGTGGTGGCGCTCAGTGCCAACGCCATGCCCCGGGACATTGCGAACGGCCTGGCCGCCGGCTTCTTTGCCTACATCACCAAGCCCATCCGGGTGAGCGAGTTCATGGCTGCACTTGACCGGGCGTTCCAGCGCGCCACCGACCATAAGAACGTATCAGACAACCTGTCGGACTACCCACCCACCGTGCTGGAGACACCATGAAGATTGCCGAGGCCGACCTGCTGAGCGCCAGTATCCTCATCGTTGACGACCAGGCCTCCAACGTGCAATTGCTGCAGGAGCTGCTGGCCAGCGAAGGCTACACCCGAGTCAGCGCCACCATGGTTCCGCAGGACGTTTGCGCGCTGCACCGCCAGCACCGCTACGACCTGATCCTGCTGGATTTGCAGATGCCCGGCATGGACGGCTTTGAGGTGATGATGGGCTTGAACGCGATTGAAACCGAGGCTTATGCCCCGGTGCTGGCCATCACCGCCCAGCCGGGCTACAAATTGCGGGCGCTGGCCTCGGGTGCCAAAGACTTCATCTCCAAGCCGTATGACCTGGTCGAGGTCAAAACCCGCATCCGCAACATGCTGGAGCTGCGTTTGATGTACAAGAAGCTCATTGCCACCAACCTCGAACTGGAGACCCTGGCCCTGCAAGACGCGTTGACGGGCGTGGCGAACCGGCGCCTGCTGATGGACCGGCTCGAGCACGCCATGCGCAACTCGGCCCGCACCGGGGATCACTGCGCGCTGATGTTCATGGATTTGGACCA
>JANOTO010000368.1:0-5291 GCA_031416395.1 Rhodoferax sp.
GCCGAGCAGCTCCGAACGATGGGTAAACCCGGCTCCATCGTGCTCGAACCTAAAGGACGAAATACTGCGCCAGCTCTCACCGTTGCTGCCCTGGCAGCGACAAAAAAAGGCGGTTCCGATCCTGTATTGCTGGTGATGCCCGCAGATCACGTGATGACCGACAAGGCCGCGTTCCAAGCCGCCGTTCGCTCGGGTGCCCAGTTGGCACAGCAGGGTGCCATCGTCACCTTCGGCATCACGCCGGATGCGCCCGAAACGGGATACGGCTACATCCAGGCTGGCGCAACTTTTGAAGCAGACGCAAAACTCATTGCCCGCTTTGTCGAAAAGCCAGACCTGCAAACCGCACAAAGCTATCTGGATGCCGGAACCTACTTGTGGAACAGCGGCATTTTCATGATGAAGGCGTCGGTCTGGCTGCAGGCGATCTCCCTGTGTCGCGCAGACATTTTGTCGGCCTGCAAGGCGGCGTTTGACAAAGGCTCGACTGACGGTGAATTCGTGCGCGTGGATGCCGCCTTGTTCTCCCAGTGCCCCAGCGACTCGATTGACTACGCAGTGATGGAAAAGCTGACGGCAAACCTTACCACCAACCCCACCAGTGGCACCACGCAGTTACCACCCGGCGTGGTCATTCCGTTGGCCGCAGGCTGGTCAGACGTGGGCTCCTGGGATGCCCTATGGCAAGTGCTGCCCAAAGACAATGCAGGCAACGTCCCGCAGGGCGATGTGTTGCTCCAAGACTGCCAAAACACCATGGCCGTGTCTGAAGGCCGCCTGGTTGCCTGCGTGGGCTTGACGGATTTGATCGTCGTGGAAACTGCGGATGCCGTGCTGGTCGTCCATAAAAACAAGACGCAGGATGTCAAGAAGATCGTGGACATCCTCAAGGCACGCAACCGCACTGAAGGGCAGATACACCGCAAAGTCTTTCGGCCCTGGGGGTGGTACGACGGGGTGGACGCGGGCGCGCGCTTTCAGGTCAAGCGCATCGTCGTCAAGCCGGCTGGCATTTTGTCCTTGCAAATGCACCACCACCGGGCAGAGCACTGGATTGTGGTCAGTGGCACCGCCAAGGTGACACGCGGTGACGAGACGTTTTTGGTGTCGGAAAACCAGTCCACCTTCATTCCATTGGGCACGACTCACCGCCTCGAAAACCCGGGCCGGGTGCCGCTGGAGATGATCGAGGTTCAGTCTGGCTCCTACTTGGGCGAAGATGACATCGTTCGATTTGAGGACGTGTATGGGCGCTGACCGTCCGGCCGACCAAGGGAAGCCATTGTGAAAAATTCCAGCGCCAAAAAATTGCTTCACCAGGGGTTACGACGGGCGTTCTCTTTTTTTCCCCGCCCCGTGCGGTTCAGCATTTACCGCTCATTTGTTGACTGTGACCCGAACCCCGATGCGCGCCTGGTGTTGAAGATCGCTGAAACCAAGGAAGAACTGGAAGCCTGCTTCAAACTGCTGCACGACGCTTATGTGAGCAGCGGTTTCATGCAACCCGCTCAATCAGGCATGCGGGTGACGATTTATCACGCGCTGCCCACCACCACCACACTGTGCGCCAAGTATGACGGCGAGGTCGTTGGCACCATCTCACTCATTCGCGAAAGCGTGTTTGGTTTTCCGCTTCAAGCCATTTTTGACTTGAGCAATGTCCGCGCGAAAAAGGGCAAGATCGCTGAAGTCTCGGCGCTTGCTGTGCATCCCAAGTTCAGGAAGACGGGAGGAGCGATCCTGTTCCCTCTGATGAAGTTCATGTACGAGTACTGCACCACTTTTTTTGATACGCGCCATCTGGTGATCGCAGTCAACCCCAACCGCATTGAGATGTATGAGTCGCTGCTGTTCTTCCAGCGGCTGACTGAAACGCAGGTTGCCAACTACGATTTTGCCAACGGAGCACCTGCTGTCGGCGCATCGCTGGATCTGCTGGAAGCCAAACTGATCCTGAAAAAAGCATACAACCACAAGAGCAAGCGCAAGAACCTGTACCACTACTTCACCAAGCTCAAACTGCCCAACATTGTGGTTCCGGGTCGGCGCTTTTACACCACCAACGACCCGGTGATGACACCTGCCTTGCTGAACTACTTTTTCAACGAAGTCACCCATGTTTTTGACGACTTGGGAGATCGGGAGAAAGCGCTGTTGTACTCAATCTACGATTTGCCCGAGTACCACCAATACCTCCCCATCGGCTTTTCAGAAGAGGATGCCGAATATGCCGCGCGGCAGTCTCAACGCTACTCGTTCAAATGCAGCGGGGTATTCAACTTGGGGCGTGGGGGCGAAGTCGAGACGCATGAGCTCACCATGATTGACTGCTCGCAGCACGGCTTCCTGGCCCATTCGGCAACACCCGTGACAACCCAGGTCTGGGGCGACGCGGTGATTCGGCTCGGCCCCAGCGAGCTTTCGCGCGTGCGGGCGCTGGCGGTGGGTGCCAAGAAAGACGCTGGCTTTTACGGCTTCAAAATGGCAGAGCCTGACCTGATCTGGCGCAAGTTCGTCGCCACGCTGGAGTCTGGCACCACGCACGAGGACATGACCAACGCGACGCGGTTTTTGAAAGACTGAGCACAGGCCTCAACTCAAATTATCATGATTTCAACGAGACCTGCGCTCCTGCCTGCTGCGGCAATTCATCGACCCCGTACCTCGGTTTGGTGTTTACCGGTTCTTCTGGCCGCGGCTCTGACAGGTATGGGCACTGCCGTGAACGCCGCCGACGAAAAAGCGTCCAAGTTTTATGAGGATGCACTGGTTCGGTTTGAGAAAAAAGACCTCGATGGGGCGATCATCCAACTGAAGAACGCGCTGCAAATTGACAAGAATATGCTGCCCGTGCAGGTGCTTCTGGGCAAAGCGCTGCTGAAAAACGGTGATGTGATTGGTGCCGAGGTGGCGTTCATCGAAGCCTTGCGGCTGGGCGTGAACCGCGCTGAAGTGGTCGTTCCACTTGCTCTGGCGTACAGCGCGCAAGGCAAGCAAAAACTGCTGTTGGAGCAGCAGCAGTTTGCTTTGGCGGGGTTACCCCCCGGGGCCCAAGTGCCACTGTTGCTGGTGCGTGCCTCTGCCAGCAGCGACTTGGGCGACATCAGAGCTGCGCTCAAAGCGGTGGACGATGCTCGGGCGATTGACCCCAAATCATCCGCTGCGTGGCTGGCCGAGGTGCCGATTCGGATTCGCGCAGGCCAAATCCGCGAAGCGACCGATGCGGCAGACCGTGGCATGGCGTTGGGGCCGAATTCGACCGATGCCTGGTACCAAAAAGGCTCAGTCATGCACGTCGTCGGTAACCTGCGCGGTGCGTTGGCTGCTTACGACGGTGCCTTGAAGGCCGACCCTGCGAATCTGGAAGCCCGGGTGTCGCGCGCAGGCATTCACATCGACTTGGGCCAAATCAAGGACGCCGAAAACGATGTCGCAGAGTTGCAGCGCCAATCCGCCAGCGAACCGCGTGCAGCCTACATGCAGGCATTGCTGGCAGAGCGCGCCGACAAGCCCGATGAGGCCAAGGCCGCCCTGAAAGAGGTGACTGCGCTGATCGACCCGGTGCCGATGGACTTTATCCGCTACCGCCCGCAACTGCTCATGCTCAACGGTCTGGCCCACTTTGGCCTGAATGAAGGCGAGAAAGCCAAGCAGTACCTGGAGGCTTTCCAGAAGATCCAGGGCAACACGCCCACCGCCAAATTGCTGGCTCAGTTGTACCTGCGCGATGGCAACATGGATCGCGCGGTCGAGGTGCTGGACACCTACCTCAAAGCTCAGCCCACCGACGGCCAGGCGCTGACGCTGCTGGCTTCGGCCTTGATGGCCAAGGGTCAAAACGCGCGCGCGATATCGTTGATGCAACGCGCCTTGCAAACCAAAGATGCGCCTGAATTTCGCACGGCGCTGGGCTTGAGCCTGCTGCGTAGCGGCCAAGCGGGTACCGCCACCGCTCAGCTTGAAGCCGCTTTGAAGGCAGACCCGCGCCAAACCCAGGCAGCCACGTCTTTGGTCGCGCTGTACTTGCGCGCAGGGCAGGCACCCAAGGCCGTGGTGGTGGCAGAAAGTCTTGTCAAGCAGCAACCCAGCAACGCCGGGTTCTTCAACCTGTTGGGCATGGCTAAAAACGATGCCCGAGACCTCACTGGCGCCCGAGCGGCCTTCACGGAAGCCGCCCGGCTGGACACCGGCTCTGTCACCCCCAAACTCAACCTGGCCCGCATTGACATTGCCACCAAAGCCTACGATGCCGCCATACTCAAGCTCGATGCGATCCTCAAGATCGACGAGAAAAACGCTGAAGCCATGGTGGAGCTGGCCAATGTCGCCGAGCGCAAAGGCCTGCCTGCCGATGCGTTGCGTTGGCTGGAGAAAGCCAGCGACCTCGCGGGCCCCAAAGAGACGCGCTGGGGGTTGGCGTTGTCAGCCTATCACCTGCGCAACGGCCGCGCCGCGCCTGCTCTGGAGGCGGTTAAGAAGGTGTCGTCCAAGGCCCCCGAAGACTTGAATGTCCTGCTGGCGTATGCCAGGGCGCAACTGGCGGTGGGTGACAAAGTAGGGATCAAAAGCACGCTGACTACAGCCACCCGAGTGGCCGATTACAACCCGGCACCCCAAGTGCAAATAGCGTTGCTACAACTCGCTGCCAACAACCTGGGCGGTGCCGCCTACAGCCTGGAGAAAGCGCTGTCGAGTCAACCCGACTTCATGCCAGCCATGGCGTTGATGACCGAAGTCGAGCTCAAACAGGGCGACCCTGCCAAAGCCGAGAAACGCGCCAAAAACATTGTGGCCGGCAACCCCAAACTCGCGGTAGGTTACAGCCTGCTGGGCGATGTGGCCATCGCCCGCAGCCTCATGCCAGTGGCGCTGGAAAACTACCGAAAAGCGCACCAGTTGGAGCCTTCGACCGAAACGCTACAGAGGCTGTTTAGAACATTGGGCACGCAAGATGGTGGCAAACCCGCGATTGCGCTGGCCGAGCAATGGCTCAAGGCCAACCCAAAAGACAACGCAACCCGCCGCGCGCTGGCTGACACTTTTGCGCGCACGGGCAACTTCAAACTGGCCAAAACCACCTATGAAGAATTTCTAAAACAGCAACCCAACGACAGCCCAGCCCTGAACAACCTGGCCAACATCCTGCTGCGCCTGAAAGACCCGGCGGCAGTCAAAGTTGCTGAGCAGGCCGTCGCCCAAAACCCCAACAACGCCAACGCCGTTGATACGCTGGGTTGGGCGCTGTTTCAAAACGGCCAAGTAGACCGTGCCCTGCAATTGCTGCGCGATGC
>JANOTO010000369.1:0-2684 GCA_031416395.1 Rhodoferax sp.
AACCCCCGGTGCTTCAGCATAAAACTAGCATCACCTACTGAGATTCGGGTTAGCCCTAGTTCTAGTAACTAATCGCATATTGCGACAGTCATTTGTAGGCAACTAAATCAAGCGTTTGGCTGCCACCGCGCATGAACTTGGACGGCGAGGTTTCGACGCGCTCCACGCGCACCAGGCCCACGCCGGGGCAGTACCACTCCGACGTGAAAAGCGGGATGTCGCGCCAACTGAACTGTGCATCCACGTAGAGCTTGATCTTGGCCTCGCCCATGACTTTGATGCAGCCCTCAAACTGCCCGGCGGGGGTTTCCACCTTCTGATCTAGCGCAACGATGGCGTAGACCATCATGATCGGTTTGGACGTGTAGCGCACTTCCTTGGGCACCTCGTTGCGCCGTTGCAGCAAGTAGGGCACGGTGGCGGCTTGCCATTGGGTGCCGATGACAAACGGCTTCTTCAGCACAAACCGCGGTGGGTTGTCAGATTTTGGGTTTTCGTCCAGCGTGTTGCGGCTGCCGACGCGGTAAATGCCTTGCTCGTCGCTGCGTAAAAAATAATCGACACCGTTGTCGCTGTGGCGGCGCTCGGCGATACCGCTTTCGAGTTTTTGCGGGCCTTTCATCGCGAAACTGATGTGATCGATGTCAGGTTCAGCCGCTTCGTCGATGTTTTTGGTGATACGGTAAGTCCAGGTGCGGCCTTCATTGAGCGGGAAGAATGACTTCTCGCCCGCCGTTGGGCTGCACCCCATCAAGATCGTCGGCAACGCGAACACGTACACACAAAGATTTCGGGTTGGCAGCACCTTATTTCTCCGGCAACTGGGGCGATGGCAAATCGCGAATCTTGATCTCCTGCTCGTCATTGCCGGGGCGCAAAAACCCCATGCCCTTGCCCGCCCCTGGCTTGGCTTCGGCAGTGCCCATTTGGCTGACACCGTTGGTGCCTTTCTTGATGCCGTCCTCGATTTGCTGATGCAGCTTGCGCGAGTACGGCAGCTTGTAGGCGCGTGGCTCCAGCACCGGGCCGTTGTCCGCCAGCGGGCTGACCCACAGGTACAGCGTGCCGGGAGTTTTGGAGGTGGGCTCCTGCACCACCGCGCCCATCACCACAAACTTCGGCGGCAGTGCGTCCGTGCTGGGGTAGCCCCACATGGAATGCACGGCGTCATTGCCGTAAAAATAAAGCGACGTGATTCCCACCACCAGCACGCCCTTGAGCCACGCCGGCCAGCGTGACCACAGCAGCGCCAGCAGCGCAACGAACAAAAGGGCAGCAAAGCCCAGGATGATGGACAAACTCACTTTGTGTTGCTCCCCACCAGCTTTTTAGCCAGGGTGTTGATATCAGTAATGGCACCGTCGCCTTGCACGGTGAAACGCGCCAAGGTTGCCTCCTCGCCACGCCCTGGCAAGACATGCTTGCCGTAGTAAGCCACTTCAGCGCGCGGGTTGACCTTGACCACCACCACGTTCACCTCCACCGGCTGGCCGGCTTTGGGGTTCGTGCTGTCAACGTCTTTGGACTCGAAGTAATGTGCATTGACCACGTACTCACCCGGCGCAACGCCACGGATGGTGACCACCTCCTGGTTCAGCGGGTTGATGATCTTGCGGCCATTGACGATGATGGTGTCGTTCGACAGGCCGCGGTCATCACGGTCCAGGTGCATCAAGCCACCCTCGCGCTCGCGGTAAAACACGGTGTTGCCCGCCGGGTTTTGCACCCACAGGTCAATGTCGTTGGGGTCATTGTCCGGCCATGAGAGCGTGATGATGTACTCGGCCTTGGCCGGAATGTCGCCCGCCTTGGTCGCCTTCGGGTTCATCGCAATCAGCGCGATGATGAAGCAGAACACAAACGCGATCAACATGTTGAACAGCATGTCGTAGAACGGGTCCACCTCCGGCTCGCGAGCGTGACGGCGACGGCCCATTCAAGGCTCGCTTGGCGCTGAGGTCGCCCGGTTGCGCTGCAGGCCCACGCGCTGGCAATCGGCCACGAGTTGGTCTGCAAATCTGTCAAGCCTTGTCAACTGCAACCCCAGCAGGATGTTGCCCACGAGGCCGACCATCGTTGTCAGCAACGCCACGCCCAGGCCGGTAGTCAGGCTCTTGAGCAGCTCTTGCGACTGCGCCGCGTCAAAGTTCTGCATTTGCCCGATGTTCAGCGCGAGGATGCTAAAACCAATCACCTTGCCCAGCAGCCCCAGCTTGAGCTGAATGCCGTTGACCCACCAGGCGGTGGTGTGTGGGCCGTGGGTTTGCTCCATCAGCAAATCCAGGCGGGTGTCAGCATCGCCCGAGCCGCCACGCCAATAGTCGGCTGCCCAGCTTGGTGCGTCAGCCTCATCTGCCCCTGTCATGTTTTTAACCGCCCGGTGCTGCTGCTGCAACTCGCGAGAGCGTGCGCCGCACCACAGCGTAGCGCAGACAAACACGACGATGATCACCAGCGTGATGCCAGTCGGGTCAGAGCGCAGCAGCAGCCCCCACACACCGCGAACCCCCAACAGCCAAGCGGAAAAGACCAGCAGGCCAAATAGCGCCGCCCACTCCAGCCAGATCGGTTCAACAAGCGTTGCCCGCAGGTGTGGCGCGCGATGACCGAGTGGGTGACTGCCCAGGTTTTTCAGCATCGCCAAAGCATAGCGGCGGGCCTGTTGCAATTTGAGAAATAGTCCG
>JANOTO010000370.1:0-8025 GCA_031416395.1 Rhodoferax sp.
GGCCAAAAAGCCAAAGACTGGCGACTGGTTGATGACATCGCCAAACCCCAGGTGTTTGCCCAAAAGGTGCAAGCGCGTGCGCTGGAGCTGGCCGCACAGAGCGACCGCCCCGCCAACGGCAAGGGCGTTGCGCTCACGCCGCTTCATCGCAGCATTGAAGCCGATGCCCTGCGTTATTCGCATGTCACCGTGGAGATTGACCGCGCCAAACGCACGGCCAGCTTGACCGTCAAAGCACCATCAGGCAGCCAGCCAACCGACATTGCTGGGATTGAAGCGCTGGGTGCCGATTGGTATCCGCTGACGTTGGCGCGCGAGCTGGACGATGCGATTCTGTCCATGCGCACCAATGAGCTGGACGTTGGCACCTGGCTGGTCAGAACCCAAGGTGATGCGGCTGCGGTGCTGGCGATGGATGCCACACTGATGGCGCATAAAGACCATTGGCTGGTGCGCGAGACAACCGGCATGCTGCGCCGCGCTTTGAGCCGGCTGGATGTGTCGTCGCGCAGCCTGTTCGCGTTGGTTGAGCCGGGCTCGTGCTTTGCGGGCACCTTTCTGGAGCTTGCCTTGGCCTGCGACCGCACCTACCACCTCGCGTTGCCTGATGACGCGGTGCGCGCGCCCAAGATCACCGTGGCCGACGTCAATTTTGGGCTTTACCCGATGATCACCGGCCAAAGCCGTTTGCAACGCCAGTTTTACAACGAACAGCCGGCCATGGATGCCGTGCGCGCCGTGGCCGGGCAGGCATTGGATGCGGATGCCGCATTTGCAGTGGGCCTGGTCACCAGCAACCCGGACGACATTGACTGGGACGACGAGGTGCGCATTGCCATCGAAGAGCGGGTGGCCATGTCACCCGACGCGTTAACCGGCCTGGAGGCCAACCTGCGTTTTAACGGCCCCGAGAACATGTTCACCCGCGTGTTTGGCCGCCTGACCGCCTGGCAAAACTGGATATTCCAGCGACCCAACGCGGTGGGCGAAAAAGGCGCTCTCAAGGTTTACGGCAAGGGCGACAAGGCAGCCTTTGATTGGAACCGTGTTTGATCTTCAAGTCTTCAATTCAGCAAAAGGAAATTCAGCATGAGCAGCACGATGAGCAGCATTAACTACAGCGAAAAAATCCCGAACAACGTCAACCTGAACGAAGACCGCACCTTGCAGCGCGCGCTGGAAGGCTGGCAACCCAACTTCATCAACTGGTGGGACGACGTGGGCCCGACCGGCGCGACCGACAACGAGGTTTACCTTCGCACAGCAGTGAGTGTTGATCCGCAAGGCTGGGCTCAGTTTGGCCACGTCAAGATGCGCGACTACCGCTGGGGCATCTTCCTGAACCCCGGCTCGGCTGAGCGCGAAGTGCAGTTTGGCGACCACAAAGGCGAAAAGGTCTGGCAAGACGTGCCTGGCGAGCACCGCGCCAACCTGCGCCGTATCATCGTGACGCAGGGCGATACCGAGCCCGCATCGGTCGAGCAGCAGCGCCACCTGGGCCTGACAGCACCGAGCATGTATGACCTGCGCAACCTGTTTCAGATCAACGTCGAAGAAGGCCGCCACCTGTGGGCGATGGTTTACCTGCTGCACCGTCACTTTGGCCGCGATGGCCGCGAAGAGGCGGAGGCGCTGCTGGAGCGGCGCAGCGGCGATGAAAACAACCCGCGCATTTTGGGTGCGTTCAATGAAGAGACGCCGGACTGGCTGGCTTTTTTCATGTTCACATACTTCACAGACCGCGATGGCAAGTTCCAGCTCGCCGCGCTGTCTGAGAGCGCCTTTGATCCGCTGGCGCGCACCACCAAGTTCATGTTGACGGAGGAAGCGCACCACATGTTTGTGGGGGAATCCGGCGTCTCGCGCGTCATCCAGCGCACCGTGGCGGCCATGAACGAACTGAAAACGGATGACGTGGGCAAGTTACGCGAAGCCGGGGTGATCGACCTGCCGACAGTGCAGCGTTACCTCAATTTCCATTACAGCGTGACCATCGATCTTTTCGGCGCAGACCAATCCAGCAACGCCGCTATTTTTTACAGCTCGGGCCTCAAAGGCCGTTATGAAGAGGGCAAGCGCGAAGATGACCATATTCTGAAAGGCCAAACCTACAAAATCCTCGAGGTGCGAGGCGGGCAGTTGGTTGAGAAAGAAGTGCCAATGCTCAATGCGCTGAACGAGGTGCTGCGCGATGACTTCATCAAGGACTCGGTCGCCGGTGTGAACCGCTGGAACAAAGTCATTGAAAAGGCTGGATTTCCGCATCGCCTGTCAGTGCCTCACAAAGCTTTCCATCGCAACATTGGAGCGCTGGCCGGCGTGAAGGTCAGCCCGGATGGCCGCGTGGTCAGTGATATGGAATGGGCATCGAATGAGCGCAACTGGTTACCCACGAAAGAAGATCGCGCCTACGTTGCCAGCCTGATGGGCCGTGTGGTGGAGCCGGGCAAATTCGCCAACTGGATTGCGCCGCCCAACATGGGCATCAATAAGCAGGCAATCGACTTCGAGTACATCCGCTTCAATTGAAGACTATGGGAACGTCTGACGCCGCTGTCATCAAGCAGCACCTGATCGACCCGGAGATCTGCATCCGCTGCAACACCTGCGAGGCGACATGCCCCGTGGGTGCAATCACGCATGACGACCGCAACTACGTGGTGGACGCCAGCAAATGCAATAGCTGCATGGACTGCATTTCACCCTGCCCCACCGGCTCGATAGACAACTGGCGTGTGATGCCGCGCATCAAGGCCTACCCGATTGCAGAGCAACTGCTGTGGGACGAACTCCCGCTGGAGCTGCCCACCGAACAGTTGGCTCTGATGGACTACGCACCCGCCACTGTTGCTGCCGTCGCTTCGGTGACCGAAGCCACGGGGGCCATCGCTGCCAGCAGTTCCAATTGGGGTGCCACCTTGCCGCCCTGGTCGGCTGCCCATGCCTACACCAACCTGTATGGCCCCAAAGCGGTCGATAAGACCATAACCGCCACCGTCACCGGCAACGTGCGCGTGACTGAAGTGGGCAAAGAATACGATACGCACCACATCGTGCTGGACTTCGGGAAAACGCCATTCCCCGTGCTGGAAGGCCAATCCATCGCCGTGCTCCCCCCCGGCACCGACAGCAATGGCCGCGTACACCACGCACGCCAATACTCGGTGGCCAGCCCGCGCAATGGCGAGCGGCCGCTCTACAACAACCTCTCACTCACGGTAAAGCGGGTGCTGGAGGATCACTCTGGCAAGCCCGTGCTCGGCGTTGCCAGCAACTACCTGTGCGACCTGACTGTAGGCGACAAGGTGCAGGTGATCGGCCCGTTCGGCGCGAGCTTCTTGATGCCCAACCACCCCGGCAGCCACATCGTGATGATTTGCACCGGCACCGGCAGCGCCCCCATGCGCGCCATGACCGAGTGGCGCAGGCGCTTGCGTGCGTCTGGCAAGTTCGAGGGCGGCAAGTTGATGCTTTTCTTCGGTGCCCGCACGAAAGAAGAGTTACCCTACTTCGGCCCGCTGCAAAACCTGCCCAAAGACTTCATCGACATCCATTTCGCCTTCAGCCGGGCGCAGGGTCAACCCAAAAAGTATGTGCAGGACTTGATGCGTGAGCAAGCGACTGCGCTGGCCCCGATGCTGGCCAACCCCGACACCTACTTTTACGTCTGCGGCCTCAAAAGCATGGAAGAAGGAGTCGTCGCTGCCCTTGAAGACATCGCTGGTCAAAGCGGGCTGAACTGGGAAGAAATCGGCGCGTCACTCAAGCGTGACGGGCGGCTGCATCTGGAGACGTATTGAGGGTGGCGGGACTGGATTTGGGCATACCATGGAAACGCTATATTAAATATAGCTACTTGTGCATACTGTTTGAGAGCTAGAGGCCAAAAGTATTAACAATATCGCCCAATCGGGCTCAATTTCGAATATTTGACCAAAAAATAGCCTATTCTTACTACATTTGTGGTAAAAAAACGGTAGACTTGATCAACTCTTTCCAGTTCTCGCCGTCCTCTCAATCGGCCGCTTCGACTCTCGTGGTGACCGCGTGGAATGCGTGTCCTCGCGAACCTGATCACGCCCAGGCGTAGGCTCAGTCTGTCCGTGCAAGGGATAGTCTTTGGCATTGTGCGGGGTGGGGGGCGCGTGCAGGCTTTTGGCCGAAGTCTCAGGATCGGGATTGGACTTGGGATCGGGGTGCTTCATGGGGGCTCCTTTTGAGTGGGGTGATGGATATCAGAGTTCGCGTTAACGTTGACTTTAGCGATTCAACCAGGTGATTGACAACTGCAAGATGGTGGCAAAAGATACCCAGAGCAGGTAGGGAATATTGACGTAAGCCACCCAGGGAACGCGCGGCCAGATGGCCCGCATTGCCCACAGTAGCGTCCCCAATATCAGCAAGATGTCGGTGGCTGCCAGCAAGTTGTTTTTCAAACCGAACTGGATGGGGGAGAACGCCAGATTGAAGACCAGATTCAACCCAAATGGCAGAAAGACCGACCAAGGCAACCGCTTCTTGAACGCCAGGTACAGCACATAGCCAAAACTTATCGCGATGACGACGTAAAGAACACTCCAAACTGGGCCAAATACCCAAGCGGGTGGCGCAAACGACGGCTGTATGAGCTTGGCATACCAGTCAGCGGAATTGTTCATTGGCATCTATTACATATTTTGGTTGGCTTTGCGGACGGCGCTTTGGCCGTTGCCACTGTAGTGTCAATGATCCCAATAGTTCGCACGCCCGTAATGCTTGAAGTAGTCGTCTTCGTTCTTGCGTTCAAAAGTTGCCGCCGGATCGTACCTTGGTGCATCCTGAATTGCCTGGCGGCTTAGGTTGACGGACACGTTTGCCTGAGCCCAACTGATGTCTTGCACCCACTGCGGCACGATCAGCACCTTGTGGCCCACCCACCAATTGCTGGTGTCCACCACCAGATACCGGACGGCCCAGGTTTCGTCATCAACCAACAGACTTTGGACATGGCCAATGTCGCCGTCGGTCGCGTGAATCGCGTGCCCCACGACGGACTTGCAGCTGCGCAGATGCGGGTCATCATCCTCACGCGCCAGTGACTGCGCCTGTTCTTGCGCCGTTTCCTCGGGCGTACGAACAGGATGCGGCCCGGCCTGGCGTCCCTCATAGCCGGGCATGATCATGTTGGGGCCCATCTCGCCGCCCCACAGGCCTGCACCGCCCCAATAGTAGGGGTAGCTGTAGTAGTTGAGGTACTCCATTTCATGCTGGCGCGAGACCGGCTTGTTGGTGTCAATGTCTGGGCTATTCTTGATCTGCTCCTTGGTCATGGAGGCAGGCAAAACTTCATCGCGCCAATTCGGCTGGCCTATCGCCATCGGAGAGACCAAGACTTCCCGGCTGGACAGCCAGGTGCCGGTGTCCACGATGAAGTAGCGGACGACCCACTTCTCGTCGTCAAAGTAGAAATCTTTCACGTGACCAATCGGGCCGTCCGTGGCCTGAATGGCGTAGCCTTGCAGATCGTTGGTGTTGCGTAGCATGGTGGGGTCTCCGGTAGGACTTAATGGATATGCGATCAGTCTTCAGGATCGATCATCCGGTCGTGTTCCGGATCATCTGGGATCATGGCTGGCACCAGGCCTTCATCAGGCTCAATCGGCATCGGCGCACCGTCGGTTTCATCCGGCTCGCGAACCGGAATGCGATGGGCGGTGTGATGGGGTTGGGGCCTGTTCAAACGGGTCATGGAAGCCTCCTGCAATTTGCTCCATCATCTGACGGTGTAAGGCGGGAGGCAGTCAGACAAGAGGCCGATCCGCTGTCAGACGAAGCTGACGATTGCCGGAGCTTGCCTAGGCGATAGCCCCAAGCCGTTCAAGCGTGGCCGCGTTTCGCACGGAAACATCCCGAAACGCTTTGCTGATGCGTTGATCAAGCGCCGCACTGTGCCAAAAACTGCGCGCTGCCGGGTAGACCAGCAACCAGGCATCACGCTCCTTTGGCACGGGCAAGCTCGGGCCGAAGGCGCCGGTGGGCAGCTCACCGCCCGCCAAGGGTGCATACATCATCGGCAGCATATCGTAGACCGGGGCGACCTGCAAAGTCGGGCCAGGCACGAAGCTCAGATTGCCCTTGTGCATGTCTGCATTGCCAATCAGCTTGCCAAACGCCCAGATCGAGCGCAGCAACGCAGGCATCTGCGAGTCGACCCAGCCTTGCGCCAGCAGCAAGTCGCTGGCGTGGCCCCAGTCAGTGCTGGTTTTGCGGAGAATGGCAGCTTCGATGGTGTCCAGGCTGCAAAGCGGGCTTCTGCCGAAGAGGCCGTGGCGGTCAAACCGCTCCACCTCCAAAAAAGTGCGGCCTTAAAAACGACTCGCTACTCCTGAATTCTCATTATTTCTAGATATAAATGAGATGATTATGATTAGAAATTCGGTCGTATTTCTTGACCAAAATGATCAACACTGAATCGAGTTGCGGCAAAACTTTTCCAGCTCGCGCACCACCGCGCGGCCCGCCACGGCGTTCTTGGCTTTGGGGCCGACATCCAGGCTCAGCTTGAATTCGTATTTGCGGAAGAACTCATCAAACAGCTCTCCGCCCAGCGTCGCGTAGGCGGTCAGCGTGTCGACCTTGGCATCGTGCTCGAGCAGAACCGCGCACAGCGGCTGCTCAGCTGGGCCTGTGAGCACTTGCGCGCCTTTGGCGGGGTCGTACTCGCTGTGGTCGGCGCAGCAGTGAATCATGTTGTCTTGCTGGCCTTTTTTCGATTTGGTTTTGCGAAAGCTGATGAAGCTGACCTGCGGCGTGGGGTAAACCAGCTTGTGCGCGCAAATGGCGCTGAAGGCCACCACGCTTTGCCTGGGGCCTACGCCGCCGGGCCAGGCGTAATCGGCCTTAGATTTAGTGACCAGGCGTTGCGGCAGCGCCGGCTGGTTCAGATTCAGCAGGAAGACTGGCGTGGCCTCAAAAGGGTAGTGAAACACGTAGTTGGATTGGGCTTTGAGGCCACTGGCTTTGAGCGGTTGGCCCTGCTCGTCGGTGAGCAGCACCCGGGCGTAAGCGCGTGGGCGGGCATCTGCGGCGAGCGCAGGCAGTGCCAGGCCTGCGGACAAGCCGCCGGTAAGGCAGGCTGCGCTGGTGGCACAAGTTTCTACGAAGCTGCGGCGATCCATGCGTTCTCCCGATGTTGATCATTGATGCGTCTACATTTAATCCGGCGGAATTCTTGAAGTCAAGTCCGCTGCGGCACTTCGCCTGCCCGCCTCGCGCCGCGCAATCCACACCGTCGCAGCGCAAATCACCACACCGCCGATCAGCGTGGTTTGACTCGGCACATCTGAAAATATCAGCCAGCCAAACAGTGCCGACCACACCAAATCCAGAAAGCGGATGGACTGCGTGGATGAAATGTCGGCAATGCTGAACGAGCGCGTGAGGCAATAGTGGGCACCATTGCCCAGCACACCGCTGACCAAGAAGCCCAGCCATTGCAGGGCCGTGGGGTGCTGCCAGTGCGTCAACGCAAAGGGCAGGCTCAACAGAGTGACCACGATGCCCTGCCAGACCACGATGACGTGGGGACTGTCGCTGCGGGTGAGGCTTTTGGTCAGCAAAAACGAAGCTGCAAACACCGGCGCCGAGGCCAGCATCACCAGGTTGTAGTGACCACCCGCGCCCGATAGCTTGGGTGCCACCACAATCAGCACGCCGCAAAACCCGATGACCGAGGCCAGCCAGCGATCCCAATGCATGGGCTCCTTCAAGAACAGGTAGGCGCCCAGCATGATGAAGATCGGGCCGGTGAAGCCAATGGCGGTCATATCGGCCAGCGGGATGTGCGGCAAGGCCGAGTACCACAGCAACAGCGCGGCAGTATGCACCGCCCCGCGCATGAACTGCCCGCTGACATTTTGCGGCCGATACGCGGCAAACCCAGCACGCAGCACCAGCGGCATCATCACCAACAGGCCGCAGGCATAGCGCAGAAACTGCGACTGCAACGGATCAAGCTGCTGCGTCATGATGCGCTGGATGGTGTTC
>JANOTO010000371.1:0-6575 GCA_031416395.1 Rhodoferax sp.
TATTCGGCCTGCAAGTGACGACCCACTAACAAGTTGAATTTCTGATCAGTACCGCCCAACTCCAGGTCCGATTTCAATGCCACCGAGTCATAACCCTGCATCAGCGGGTACAAAAACTCGTGCACGCTGATGGTTTGACCGGTGGTGAAGCGTTTGTGAAAATCGTCGCGCTCCATCATCCGCGCCACGTTGTACTTGGCCGCCAGTTGGATCATGCCGCGCGCACCCAGCGGGTCGCTCCACTCACTGTTGTAACGGATTTCCGTTTTGGCCGGATCTAGCACCAGGCTGGCCTGCTTGTAGTACGTCTGAGCGTTCTCCTTGATCTGCTCGGAACTCAAGGGAGGACGAGTGGTGTTACGCCCCGACGGGTCGCCAATCAGGCTCGTAAAGTCGCCAATCAAAAAAATTACTGTGTGCCCCAAATCCTGCAACTGGCGCATTTTGTTCAGCACGACGGTGTGGCCAATGTGAATGTCGGGCGCGGTGGGGTCTAGCCCCAGCTTGATCCGCAGCGGCTGGCTGGTGGCCTCGGAGCGGGCCAGCTTGCGCAGCCAATCGTCCTGCGGCAGCAGTTCCGCGCAGCCCCGCAAGGACACGGCCATGGCCTCTTGGACGCGGTCGGTCACCGGGTAGACCGTAGGGGGAGGAGTCAAGGCTTGATTCATAAGGGTTTTTCTAGATGCACAGGATGCTGTGGCGGCTATAATCCGCCCTCGCTTGCCAAATTTCGCGGACTGTAATGCCCAATTTAGCAACTCTAGATTTTAGTTGTAGCGCACTGCCTGCAGCACCTCTCTGGGATCACCCGTTTTGAATGGTCTGAAGAAAAACAATCTGGTGAGTGGCCTCTTGAACTTCGCAAACGAAGTATCGATGCTCGCGAAATACACCATTCGCACCTACCCCAAGCGCCTTACCGCCTTGATCGCAACACTGGCACTCGGTGGCGCAGGCGGCGCGTTTGCCGTCGCCTCGCTCGCTCCCGATGCGGCTGACCTGCCCGTGCGCAGCGTGGCAGAAGCCGTACAGCCCCTGGTGAGCCTCATGAATCCTCTGGCCGCAGCAGACCCTGATGTGCAAGCCCTGCCTTCCATTGGCGATTTGATTGGCCCGCTGACGCTGTACCGCTCCGACGTTTCCCGCGCCAACGACACGGCAGACACGCTCCTCAAACGCATGGGCATCAGCGATGCACGCGCCGCGGCTTTCCTGCGCATCGACCCGCTGGTACGCAAAAGCCTGTGGAGCCGCGCTGGGCGAAGCGTGAGCGCTGAGGCAACTGCGGATCACAGCCTGCTCAAACTCGTCGCCCGCTGGATGCCCACGGACGACGGCAATTTCTCGCGGCTGATTGTCGAGAAAACTCCGCTTGGCATGACTTCCCGGATTGAAACTGCGCCGCTGGTCGCCTCCACACGGCTGGCCGGTGGCATGATTACCTCGTCGCTGTTCGCAGCCACTGACGCAGCGGGTTTGCCAGATTCCATCGGCGTGCAAGTTGCCGAAATTTTTGCCGGTGACATCGATTTTCACCGCGCGCTGCGCAAGGGCGACCGTTTCTCCATCACCTACGAGTCGCTGGAGGCCGATGGCGAGCCCATGCGCAGTGGCCGGGTATTGAGCGCAGAATTCGTCAACAACGGCAAAACCTACCAGGCGATGTGGTTTGCGGGCCAGGGCGGCGCAAAAGGGGCGTACTACACGCTGAATGGCCAGAGCCTGCGTCGCGCGTATCTGGCCTCTCCGCTTGAATTTTCCAGGGTGACCAGCGGTTTCAAAATGCGCCTGCATCCGATTCTCCAGACGTGGCGGGCACACCTCGGCGTAGACTATGCCGCGCCTACCGGCACACCGGTGCGCACAATTGGCGATGGCGTGGTGGAATTTGCTGGCGTGCAAGGCGGCTACGGCAATGTCGTCACCGTGCAACATGGCAAAGAAAACGCTACGGTGTACGCGCACTTGAGCAAGATCAACGTGCAAAAGGGCCAAAAAGTCAGCCAAAGCGACATCATTGGCTTGGTCGGCTCGACTGGCTGGTCTACCGGGCCGCACCTGCATTTTGAGTTCCGCGTCAACGGCGTGCACCACGACCCGCTGACGATCGCCCGCCAAAGCGAATCGCTACCCATCAATACCGCAGCCAAGGCACAGTTTGACAGCACTGCCGCCATGGTGCGCGTGGCACTGGCGGCAGCCGGCTCAATTCAACAGGCTTCCGCACAGTAGCATTGCCGGTGTCTGGGCCCAAACGCGAGCGTTACATCGGCCTGATGTCGGGCACTTCACTGGACGGTGTAGATGGCGTCATCGCCGATTTCGCGGGCGGCAAAATCAAGGTTCTGGCTCACGTATCCGTACCCTTCGCGCCCGCGTTGCGCGCCGAGTTGCTCGCACTCAACACTTCAGGACACGATGAATTGCATCGCGCCGCGTTGGCAGAAAATGACCTTGCACGCACCTATGCGAAAGTGGTCGCCGCCTTGCTGCAACAGGCTGGAGAGGATCGCACCCACATTCAAGCGATAGGTGCCCACGGCCAAACCGTGCGCCACCGCCCCCAAGCGTTCGATGCCGACCCGGCTCACCAAGTGGCTGGCGGCTACACATTGCAGCTCAACAACCCCGCCATGCTGGCGGAATTGACTGGCATTGACGTGGTGGCCGACTTTCGCCGTCGCGATGTGGCGGCAGGTGGGCAAGGTGCGCCCCTGGTTCCCGTTTTCCATCAGGCATTTTTCGGTCGTGCGAACGAAAACGTGGCCGTGATCAACATTGGAGGCATTTCAAACATCACGCTGTTGCATGTTGATGCCACAAAGGACAAAGCGGGTGATGAGAGCGTTCTAGGCTTTGATTGCGGCCCTGGCAACGCATTGATGGATCATTGGTGCCAAGCCCACACCGGCCAGCAATTTGATGACGCCGGACGCTGGGCAGCCACCGGGCAGGTTCACGCAGGTTTGCTGGCAAGCCTGCTCGACGAGCCGTATTTCAAGCTCCCGGCACCCAAGAGCACGGGGCGCGACTTGTTCAACGTGGATTGGCTGACGGGCAAACATGCGCCTTTCAAAAATCTCAAACCCGTTGACGTGCAAGCCACGCTGACCGAATTGACCGCGCGCGTTTGCTGCGATGCGCTCCAAGGCGTATCGGCAACGCTGGCGCAGCTAATTGTTTGTGGCGGAGGCGCGTTCAATGCCCACCTGATGGCTCGTCTGGCTGCTTTGTCCGGCCTCCCCGTAGAGTCATCCCAACGTCATGGCCTGCCACCGTTGCAAGTAGAGGCTGCCGCGTTTGCTTGGCTGGCGCGCAAATGCGTCCGACGCGAGACCGGTAACGTACCAAAAGTAACGGGCGCACAGGGCGCCCGAATATTGGGTGCGATCTACCCTGCCTGAATGTCGCTCAGGCCCAGTCGCGCGAGGAGTCGGCGCCGCTCTACGGCTCTTTCGTGATCACCATTTCTGGACAAGAACTGAGGTTGGTCGCACCCTCAAGAATGTCGAGAAAACTTACATACCGATGCCGCGAACAATTCTTTAACATTGGCTGGGCCGACTAAGTTGTTGATTTTTTTGAAAAATAAGTGCAGAGGCAAGTATTGGCATGAGATTTGCTTATTACTCCACAGCGAGTTCGTAGTATCAATGTAGCAAACTGATTCGCTCCCGACCTTGAAATTCAACCCGCAAAAGGAAATGATATGAAAACTCTCAAACTAGCACGCGCAGCCGCAGCAGTATTGGCATTGTCCGCCGGCCTTGCGCAGGCGGCTTTCGTCACGCAGTGGAATGTCGTCAACGATGCGAGCTTCGTGCCTGCGTCGGTTACGCCCGGTGGCAACACCTTCCCCAGCCCAGTATTGTCCAACTCCAATAGAACTTTGAAGTGGGGCATTCCATTCGCGCCGAATACTCTTCAAAGCGGGCTCAACATCAGCCCTCCGGGCGCTGGAGTGCTCGTTGATACCGGCGTGCTGACTTCCACAGTGTCCGTGACGCATGACAATTTTCCGATTTTGCTCGGAACATCTTTGACTTCAGTAGACATTCTGGCAAACCTTACTTTGCAAGGTGTTGTACCTCCTGGAGGTGCTCCCATTGCTGGAAGCACAACGTTCAGCGTCAAATTTCTTGAAACGCCGAATGCGGGAGACGCAAACGGAGTCTGTGCTGCTGGTGGAACGAGCGGCTCCGGGATCAATTCCGCTGGCTGTGCTGACATCTTTGTGCTCGCTGACAATGCGCTGAACTTTCCATTCTTGTATGACACGGACGGAGCAGGCGGTGACGACCCGCTTCTGTACTTCGTGAGCTTCTTTGCTGACGGTTTTGGCACGCTTTCAAATGCAGCCTGCTCTTCGGCTGGTGCAGCGAACGGGTGCCGAGGCTTTTTGACCGCTGAGAATCAATCTACGACGATCGACTTCAAGATTCTGATCACCGGGCAGCCTTTCGGGGTTCCTGAGCCAGGTTCGATTGCCTTGACCGGTTTGGCATTGGCTTCTCTGGGCTTTATCGGTCGCCGCCGTAAACAGCAAAAGTAAATCGTTTGTGAGGGAGCGCTGGGATTCCGTTCGGAACCCAGCTAAAACGCCCAGACTATTTCCAGTTTAACGATCATTCCCAAGTCTTAAAGCCGCACCGATGTCCTCGGTGCGGCTTTTTTCTTTCAGTTCGGGGGTGGCGCCCTGACATAATTCGTTGATGAATTCACAAACACCAAAATAGCGCCAGTGACCGTTGTCCTGATCACCTTAACCGCGACGCTGCTGATCCAGTTAGGCTTTTTTCTGTGGAAGCTGTCGGCGGACGGTCAACCCAAGATTGGTCACGCGCCGATGCTCAGCGTCGCAAAGGCCTTGGTGACGGACTGGCGGTGGATGCTTGGTTTCTTTGCCAGCAGCGCAGGTTGGGTTTTGTTTGTCCAAGCCACGGCACTGGGCGACATCAGCCTGGTTCAGCCTCTGATGTCGGCGGGCGACTTACTGCTGGTCCTGTTGGCGGTGATTTTTTTGAAGGAACGCCTCGGTCGCTTGGAGTGGGCAGGCGTTTTGATGACGGTGGCGGGCGCTGTGGCATTGGCTTGGAACGTTGAAACTTCGCAAGTCACAGAGTTCAACGGCTCCCACCTGCTCGTGCTACTGGCCTGCGCGCTGGCGATAGGGGTTACGCTGTTGCTTGTCAATCGCAAGTCAAGTCGCCCTGAGATCCTGCTGGCTTTGGTGGTGGGCATTTGTTTTGGCGCGGGTTCTGTCTTGACCAAGGCCATGACAGTAGCCTATTCGGGCCCAGGCGCGACGGTCATGACGTGGGCAATCCTCGTTGATCCACTGCTGGTTACGGTCGTTGTGGCGAACGTTCTGGGCCTGGTGTTATTGCAGGCCGCCTTCCAGCGCGGTCGTGCGGCAGTCATCGTGCCCTTGCAGCTTGCCATGGTTAACGCCATCACGGTGGTGACTGGTGTCCTGATATTCGCCGAGCACATCACGCCATTGCGGGGGTTTGGCATCGTATTGATCGTCGGGGGCACAGCGCTGCTGCACCTCAAGCCCGCATCAGATCATTGACATCTTGCCGGATGGAGCGGCTGCGCGGTGGCTCACACACGCCGACGCGCGCGAAAAAACCAAATTCATCGGTCGGTGTGGACTGGGTCACGCGCTCAAAGTTGCTGGACAACTTGACGGCATCTTCAAACAGCCCTGGCGAGGCCGAGAAAGACCGCCCTGAACGCGCGTACCAGCGAAAAATAACCGGTGTCATTTGCGGCTGAAAATGTAAACCGTGTAGCGTTGCGGTTAACCAGATGCGTTGGACGACAGCGCCCAATTCAACTCGGTCACGTAACTGCGAGGGCTTGCGGTTTGGCCGCACTAGCAGGTGTGCTGCGCAGCGTAGTGCCGGCAGCCAATCTAGCTGGATGCGCGGGGCAACGGTGCCCATCAGGTACTTGTTAAAAAAATCGACACGTTCCCAGCTTTGCAACACCCAATGCATCAACCGCGAGGTAACCGGATCGACACCCACCGCCTGATCCGGTATTCGGTCTTTGCTGTAACGGGCGTTCCACTCAATGATGTCGCGATGCACCGGATAGGCTTCCGGGCAAGTCAGTCGAACATGGGCGCTTTGCCACAACAGTTTGGCTATGGCCAGGCGGTGTGGCATCAACTCGAACAACTGCACGCTAAAGCCATCTCCAGCAGCGCGAATCAACCCCTGACGTTGCACATCCGTGAGTGCGGTCGTTTTCATCGGGCGGCGCTGCACTGCACGTTTCTCGATACAACTGAACATTGGATCTTTTGCGATGCCGCTGCTGGGTTTGAACGTGATGTCATAGACGGGGCTGCGGTCATCGCCACTGGACGCAACCGCCCAGTCGGTCGTCATGCCAAAGCCGGTGGCCGCGATTCGCATGGTTTCAATCAACGCACCGTGTGCAATGTGGCTTGGATACCCTTCAAAGTCGTACAAAACATGATCGCGCGTGTCGTGGCCGTAGACCCGAATCAAAGTCTCGTCCACGATCTCAAAGCGCCAAGGCTGTGTGTTGTCGCCACTGGG
>JANOTO010000372.1:0-2243 GCA_031416395.1 Rhodoferax sp.
GGTGATGCGGTTCTGATGTCACCCGCCTGCGCCAGTTTCGACATGTTTGACAACTATCCGCACCGCGCTGCGGTGTTCCGCGAAGCGGTCGCTGAAATTGCCGATACCGCTTCGCATGAAACGGCGGTATCGCCATGAGCCAACGCACTGGTCGCGCGTCAAGCATAGGCACTTCGCCCAGCCGCATCACAGATTTTGATCAGGTGCTGGCCTGGGTGACGGTTGCCCTGCTGGTTTGGGGATTGGTGATGGTTTATTCCGCCTCAATTGCTATCCCGGAAAACCCGAAATTTTCGCGGTACTCGCACAATCACTTTTTAGTTCGTCATGCAGCGTCTATTGCAGTGGCATTTGTCGCGGCCTTACTGGCCTTCCAGTTGCCCGTCGCAACGTGGGAGAAGGCTGCGCGTTGGCTGTTTGTGATCTCACTGCTGCTGTTGATCCTCGTTCTCATTCCGCACATAGGCAAAGGCGTGAACGGGGCCAGGCGCTGGATCCCGTTGGGCATTACCGGCTTTCAGCCCTCAGAACTCGCCAAGTTTGCGGTGTTGTTGTATGCGGCCGACTACATGGTTCGAAAAATGGAAGTCAAAGAGCGGTTTTTTCGCGCGGTGTTGCCCATGGGTGCCGCAGTGGCAGTGGTGGGTCTGCTGCTGCTGGCTGAGCCGGACATGGGGGCCTTCATGGTCATCGCCGTGATTGCAATGGGCATTCTGTTTTTGGGAGGTGTGAACGCCCGTATGTTCTTCCTGATTGCCGCTATCTTGGTGATTGCCTTTTCGCTGATGATTGCTTTCAGCGAGTTCCGTCGTGAACGCATTTTTGCGTATCTGAACCCTTGGTCAGAGGAACACGCGCTGGGCAAGGGCTATCAGCTGACCCACTCATTGATCGCGATTGGACGTGGAGAAATATTTGGAGTTGGTCTGGGCGGCAGCATCGAAAAACTGCATTGGCTGCCGGAGGCGCACACCGACTTTTTGCTCGCAGTCATCGGTGAGGAGTTTGGCCTTGCTGGGGTGGTCATCGTGATCAGTCTATTTTTCTGGTTGACGCGCCGCTTGATGCATATTGGCCGCCAGGCGATTGCTTTAGATCGCGTTTTTGCTGGGCTGGTCGCCCAAGGCGTAGGTATCTGGATGGGCTTCCAAGCCTTCATCAACATGGGGGTGAACCTTGGCGCATTGCCAACCAAGGGCCTCACGTTGCCTTTAATGAGCTTCGGCGGCTCGGCGATCCTGGTCAATCTGGTGGCGATTGCGGTGGTGCTCAGGATTGATTTCGAGAACCGTCAATTGATGCATGGAGGCCGTCCATGAGCACGGCTGGTCAGAGAACTGCGCTGATCACCGCCGGCGGCACCGGCGGCCACATCTTTCCAGGCTTGGCTTTGGCGACGGCGCTTCGTGATGCAGGCTGGAAGGTGCACTGGGTTGGAGGTCGTGGAGCAACGGGTCAGCCCAGCATGGAGAGCCAATTAGTACCACCCCAAGGGTTCGCGTTTGAAACCATCGACTTTTCCGGTGTGCGTGGCAAAGGTTTCATGACACTTTTGGCCATGCCTTTGCGCTTACTGCGAGCCTGCTGGCAAAGTATCGGTGTCGTTCGCAGAACGCGCCCGGACGTGGTTGCGGGAATGGGTGGCTACATTTCGCTACCAGTTGGCTTGATGAGCGCTCTGCTTCGAACACCCTTGGTACTGCACGAGCAAAATTCAGTGGCTGGCATGGCCAATAAAGTGCTTGCGCGTTTCGCCACCAAGGTCTATGCAGCTTTCCCCGCAGCATTTGTCAACTCAAAATTAGAGGCCCATTGGGTCGGCAACCCGCTTCGCTCTGCCTTTGTAGACCTGCCCGATCCCGCGACGCGCTATGGCAAGCGGCAAGGGCCGCTTCGCCTGCTGGTGTTGGGGGGCAGCCTGGGCGCCAAGACGCTCAACGACATCGTACCAAAGGCCCTGGGAATGATTTCCCCTCAAGAGCGACCTGTGGTCACTCATCAAAGTGGGCAGAAAAACATCGCGGAGCTCCGAGCTAATTATGGTGCGGTAGCGGTGCAGGCCAACCTCAAGCCGTTCATCGACGACATCGCCCGAGCGCTTTCAGAGGCTGATGTGGTGATCTGCCGCGCAGGGGCCAGTACGGTCATGGAAGTTGCCGCTGTGGGTGTGGCAGCCGTGTTCGTGCCGCTTCCCTCGGCGGTGGATGACCATCAAACCACCAACGCAAAATTCCTGGTCGATC
>JANOTO010000373.1:0-5591 GCA_031416395.1 Rhodoferax sp.
GCTCGGGCCGTTCGGGCACATCAATGCAGCGTCAGGGTTGGCAGACTGGCCCGAAGGTCGCCGCCTGCTGCTAGACTTGATGGGTAGTCAATACTGACTACCGTGAACCCGATTCAAGGAGAGCTTCATGCCCGCACAGACTGACAAACCAGTGCCCACCAGCCTCAAGCTGCCGCCTGCGCTCAAAGCGCAGATCGATGCGTCCGCCCAAAAGGCTGGCATCAGCGCGCACGCCTTCATGATCAAAACCCTCGCCGATGCGACCGAGCGGACTCGCCTGCGCGATCAGTTTCAGCAGGATTCGCTGGATGCTTTGCAGGAGATGAAGGAGACCGGCATGGGCTATGCGTTCGATGACGTCAGGGCCTATTTCAAGGAACGCGCGCTTCATCGGCAAGGCAAAGGGCCAGAACCCAGCCACCCAGCGTTGAAAAAGGTTATGTAGCATGCCAGGTGTGTTTTTGTCTGATATCGCACTGCGCGATTTGGACCGCTTGGAAGACTTCCTTTTTACGACACAAGACCCGTTGGCCGACGGGTTGCTGGACTTCATCATGGATGCGCTCGAGGTGCTGACGCATCAACCCGGCGTCGGTCGGCCTGTTGGGCAAGGACTGCGGGAACTCATCATCACTCGTCGGCAAAGCGGCTATTTGGCGAAGTATGAGTTCGATGCGCCAGCCGACATTGTGCGGGTGGTGCGCATCCGCCATCAACGAGAATCAGGTTACACAGAAGAGGAAGTTTAATCACCATGGCGATCAAAAAACCAAAAGGCCTAGGCCGCGGACTAGAGGCTTTGCTCGGGCCCACAGCGGATGACTCTGCGCTGGGTGCGCCGGGGCCTGGCTTGCCCGCTTCATTGCGCCTGACCGACATGGTGCCTGGCCAATACCAGCCGCGCACGCGCATGGATGAGGGTGCGCTGTACGAGCTGGCCGAGAGCATTAAGGCGCAAGGCATCATGCAGCCGATTTTGGTGCGCCAGTTGTCCAACGGTGACAAACACGGTGCGAATCAAGGCAAGTACGAAATCATCGCGGGTGAGCGCCGCTTCCGTGCGGCTAAGCTGGCTGGGTTGGAGAGCGTGCCCGTGCTGGTGCGCGACGTGCCGGATGAATCCGCCGCCGCGATGGGTTTGATCGAAAACATCCAGCGCGAAGACTTGAACCCGTTAGAGGAGGCGCAAGGCCTGCAAAGGCTGGTGAAAGAGTTTGGGCTCACTCACGAGCAAGCCGCTCAGGCCGTAGGGCGATCGCGTAGCGCCGCCAGTAACTTATTGCGACTGCTGAATTTGGCCGAGCCGGTACAGACCATGCTGATGGCGGGCGATATCGACATGGGCCATGCCCGGGCGTTGTTGGCCCTGGATCGGGCCACCCAAATCACGGCGGCTGCGCGCATCACTGCCAGAAAACTGTCGGTGAGAGAAACCGAAAGTTTGGTGAAAAAGCTCAGCGCCGAGTTCTCGCTGACCGCATCGCCGAATTCCAAAAACTCCAAACAGGAGAAATCCCGCGACCTGAAACGGGTGGAAGAAGAGTTGTCTGACTTGCTCACGGCGCAGGTCGAAGTTCGCATAAAAAAGCGCGTCAAGCGGGCGGGGCGCATGGAGGAGATGGGGGAGCTGAGCATCGGTTTCGGATCACTGGACGAACTCAATAGTTTGATCGACCGCATCACGCACGGTGCCAGCCGCTAGTGTCAGTGCTATGCTGTCATTAGACGCCATTGCGCTGAGCTGAAAGTGCCAACCCTCATGATCACTGATCCGGCCCGCGAGCCCACAAACCAGCCTTCTTCGCCCAAGGCGACCGTTCTCGTCATCGACGACTCGCCCGACAGCCTGGCGCTCTTGAGCCACCTGCTCAAAGACACCTACCGAGTCAAGGTCGCCACCCATGGCGAGGTCGGGATCAAAGTGGCCTGTTCGGCACAGCCGCCCGACGTGATTTTGCTCGACATCATGATGCCCGACGTGGACGGCTACGAAGTCTGCCGCCAGCTCAAGGCGAACCCGGCGACCCAGCCTATTCCCGTGATTTTTCTCTCCGCCAAATCGGATGCCGAAGACGAGCAAAAAGGCCTGGCACTCGGTGCCGTGGACTACATCACCAAGCCGATCAGCCCGGCGATTCTGCTGGCGCGGGTGGCGACCCAGCTCGCGCTCAAGGCCAGCGCAGATTTCTTGCGCGACAAGAGTGACTTCCTGGAGCAAGAAGTTGCCAGGCGCACGCAGGAGATCTCCAACGCGCAGGACGTGACGATTCTGGCCATGACTTCGCTGGCCGAAACGCGCGACTCGGACACCGGCAATCACATCCGGCGCACCCAGCATTACGTCAAGGTGCTGGCCCAGGCGCTCAAAGACCACCCTCGGTTTGCCGACGCGTTGAAGGGCCCGGCCATCGAGGTTCTGTTCAAATCCGCCCCGCTACACGACATTGGCAAAGTGGGCATTCCTGACCGCATCCTGCTCAAGCCCTCGCGCCTGTCGCGCGAAGAGTTCGACATCATGAAAACCCATACCACGCTGGGGTTTGAGGCCATAGAGCAGGCGGAAAAAACGCTGGGCACCCAAGTGCCGTTGTTGCAAATGGCCAAAGAGATCGCGCTGTCGCATCAGGAGAAGTGGGACGGCAGCGGCTACCCGCAAGGCCTCAAAGGCGATGCCATTCCGATGTCGGCCCGCCTGATGGCCGTGGCCGACGTGTATGACGCGCTCATCAGCCAGCGGGTCTACAAACCCGCCCTACCGCATGACCGTGCTGTGCAAATCGTGTTCCAGGGCCGTGGCTCCCAATTCGACCCGGACATGGTCGATGCCTTCATCGGCATTCAGGACGAGTTCAACGAAATCGCCCAACGCTACAAAGACTCTGACGCCAACCTGCAAAAGAAAATGGAGTACATGGCTTACGCCATTGCCGATGAGCCGTCGCGGTTTTTAGAGATGGAATGAGCGCGTGACTCAAACGCTCACCAACTGAAAATCTTCCCCGGATTCATGATGTTTTGGGGGTCTAGCGCACGCTTGATGGTGCGCATCATGTTGACCGTGCCTACGCCGGTTTCCGCGATCAAAAAATCCATTTTGTGCAAGCCAATGCCGTGCTCACCGGTGCAGGTGCCTTCCAGCGCCAGCGCGCGCTCTACCAGGGCGTGGTTGAGCTTTTCCGCTGTGGCGCGTTCTGTGGGGTCGTTCGGGTCGATCAGGTAGCCGAAGTGAAAGTTGCCATCCCCGACGTGGCCGACTAAAAAGTACGGAATTCCACTGGCATCCGCTTCCGCAACGGAGTCCAGCAAGCAGTCCGCCAGGCGGCTGATGGGCACGCAGGTGTCGGTGGAAATCGCTTTGCAGCCGGGGCGGCTTTGCAGCGCGGCAAAGTAGGCGTTGTGCCGCGCCGTCCAGAGCCGGGTGCGCTCTTCGGGTGTGGTGGCAAAGTCAAACGCCTTGCCACCGAATTCGCTGGCAATCTCCTGCACCGTTTCAGCCTGCTCTTTCACGCTGTTGGGGCTGCCATGAAACTCCATCAGCAGCAGCGGCTCCTCGCGCAGGCCCAACTTGGCGTAGGTGTTCACCATCTTCACGGTGTTGATGTCGATCAGCTCCACGCGTGCAATCGGGATGCCCATCTGAATAATTTGAATCGTCGTGCGCACCGCCGCTTCAATGCTGGGGAACGAGCAAATCGTCGCTGAAATTGCTTCCGGCAACGGGTACAGCTTGACGGTGATTTCGGTCAACACGCCCAGCGTGCCTTCACTGCCCACCATCAGACGCGTCAGGTCGTAGCCCGCGCTGGACTTTTTGGCGCGCGTGCCGGTGCGGATGACGTCACCCGATGCCGTGACCACTTCCAGCGCCAGCACGTTCTCGCGCATGGTGCCGTAACGCACGGCGTTGGTGCCGCTGGCGCGCGTGGCGCTCATGCCGCCAATCGACGCGTCTGCGCCTGGGTCTATCGGGAAAAACAGGCCGGTGCTTTTGACTTCTTCGTTGAGCTGCTTGCGCGTCACACCCGCCTGCACGGTCACCGTTAAATCCTCGGCATTGATATGCAGCACTTTGGTCATGCGGCTCACATCAATGCTGATGCCGCCTTGCACCGCCAGCAAATGTCCTTCCAGCGACGAGCCCACACCAAACGGAATCACCGGCACGCTGTGTTCAGCCGCCAGCTTGATCGCCGCTGCCACATCGTCAGTGCTTTCGGCGAACACCACGGCACTGGGCGGCGGCACGCTGAACGACGATTCATCCCGCCCGTGCTGCTCGCGCACGACCATCGCCGTGGAACAGTTGGGGCCAAAGCGCGCCTTGAGCGCGTCAATCAGCGCAGGCGGCACAGCGCGCTGGTTGACTTCAGGGATAAGGTGCAGGGGGTTGGTGGGTGCGTTCATGGTGGGTAATTTCCGCTTTAAATGTCAACTGAATGGGTTCACAACACGAGCCCCAGTGGGTGCAAAATGCTTCACATTGCGGGTGACGACGCTCAGGTTATGGTGCAAAGCTGTGGCCGCTATCAGGTTGTCAATGCCTTTGTTGCCCGTCTGCACGCTCAACCGCCCCCACAGTTTAGCGATGGCGGCGGAAACCGGAAGAATATTTTGGGCAAACTGTAGCTCAGTCGATGCGAGCCATTGGGCCAAATCTTCGGCAAAGGCTGGATTTCGGCCTCGTTGGCGCTCGGCACCGGCTTCAATTTCACCGATGGTGATTGCGCTGAGGTAGGTGGTTTGCGGGTTCTGAGCCGTCAGGTACGACACAACACCGAGGTTGGGCTTGGCCTTGCGCAGCTCCGAGACAACCATCGTGTCGAGCAAGATCATGAAAAATCAATCTCGCGCGGCTCAGCGTTCAGCCGGATCTGGCTTGCGCGCAAGCGCTTGCCTGCGGCACTTGGCTGCTTCGCCACCTTCGCTTCCTTCGGTATGGCCAGAAGGTGTTCAATCAAATTGGGTGTGGTTTGCGCCTGCCCACGCGTGCCGCGCTGCAACCGCTCAAAATCTTGCTGCGACACCACCACCACCGCCTGCTTGCCCCGGCGTGTGACGTGCTGCGGCACGCCGCGCAACGCGTTTTCCACCACAGCGCTGAATTGAGCCTTGGCATCCTGTAGCTTCCAAGCCGTAGCAGAGCTTTGCAATGTAGAAAGTGGCATGTTAAGTGACTAGTTGATCTGACTAGTCGCATTATCCACTTTTGCTGTAGCCCGTGCGGCCGGCGGATCTGCGGCGAACTACCCCTGCGACAATCGGTTTTTAGACCCACAAAGGTAAATCATGGGACAACGACTCACACAAATTGCCACCCGCACGGGCGACGACGGCACTACCGGCCTGGGCGACAACACCCGTGTGCGCAAAGATGCGCTTCGGGTGCATGCCATGGGCGATGTGGACGAGCTCAATTCCAACATCGGCGTGCTGCTGTGCGAAGCCATGCCCGAGGGCGTGTACACGCTCCTGGTCGAGGTTCAGCACCAGCTCTTCAACTTGGGCGGCGAGCTGTCGATTCCGGGATTTGAACTGCTCAAAGCCGAGGCCGTATTAGCCCTGGACGAAGCGCTGGCCGAGCACAACGAAAC
>JANOTO010000374.1:0-22102 GCA_031416395.1 Rhodoferax sp.
CCTCCAAATTAACCTTGGAGTTAATTTTATCCACCAAGTCGTCAACAAGCTAAACCCGCTTGCTGGTGATCATCGATCCTCATCAATGCGCGCAGAAGCGACCCCATGAGGTTTGAATTCAGCGGTTCAGCAAGCGGCCTAGAAATCCCGAATCGGCCGGTTCTCGCGGGGCGGATGATGAAAGCGGTGCCGGCGCGGTTATCGGTGACGCAGGCTTGCTGCCAGCGGGCGCAGCGCCGTCGCCGCGCTCGCCCGGTGGGCCCATGGTGATTGATTTCCCTGCGAGCTCACCCAGCATCTTTTTGACCGCGTTGCCACGCATGCCATAGGGATTAAAGACGCTCTGGCCTGAATACTTCAGAAACAACGCCCGGTTGTCGGCGCTCGGCGCGGCAAAACCCATCGACCATTGCGCCCACTCGCGCTCATCGATCTCGGCGTACTCCAGCATCGCCACGGTGTGATGGCGCTTGTCGCGCAGCAAGCGCGAATAAAGCTCATTGACCTGTTCACGCGAGCCTTCGAGCCCTTGCAAAAAAATCTTGCTGTTGAAAGCCAGAACCCCAGTCAAGTCGCGCTTATGGTTGTTGACCTGGGACTGCTGCAGGATGCCCCTGAATTCAGTCAAGCCCACGCCTTCAGTGGCGGTACTGGCGTAGACGAGGCGCACGAGCATAAGTGATTCCTTGAAGGTGGGTAAAAAGTTAAATCAATCCGCGCGCATCATCCGCTTGAGCTTTGCCAGATGTTCGACTGCGGATGGGCCAAGATGCTGAATCTTGGCTTCATAGAGGCCCAGTGATGCCTGAAGCTGCGCGATGGACGTCAGGCTCTCCAGCTCAAACGAAATCTCCAGGGCATCGTTGGGCAGGTGCTGCATCACAAAGTCAGTCATGGCGGCAACGGCATCCTGCACAGCACGGTGATCGTCGGGTTGCGAAACGGCGGTCAAGGCTGCCGGTTTGGTGGCGACGAACCCGACTGTTTGCCCGTCAGCGTAGGGCGCTACCCGCACATACCCGTCTTGCACCAGCATCTCAAGCATGGCTGGCACGGTTTGCACCCCAGGCACGCGTGACGCATAAGAGTGAGGGTCGAACTGGCCGTTCATGGCGATCAACAGTGCTTTTGCCTGGCGCGACATCACGATCTTTGGGTTCAGGGCCGCAGCAGTCCCGGCTGGCGTTCGGATGTAGCTCATAGCGTTGTGCAGGTTCTCAGTATTTTTGTTAGGTTGGCAGGTCAACACAGTGACTGTATTGGAAACATTGTAAAAACTGAACGGCGCTGCAAAAAACCCTACTGCGCCTCTACCGTACTCAATAGTCCCACGTTCTAATTTCGGGCAATGACTCAAAACCCGGCTTTGCAAAATAAAATCCTTGCATTAAGAATATGCCATGGGTCACAAACCACTTGACTTCCCCAGCAGTCTCAACACCTTCGGCGATGATCTGTACCCCGAGTAATTGCGTCGTCAAAATAATACCCTTGACGACCGCTTGCTTGACGTGATCTATATCAATATTACGTACTAAGTGAATATCAATTTTGATGAGATTCGGCTGAAAATCTGCCAGCAGAGTTAGCCCTGCATAGCCTGCACCAAAGTCATCAATTGCAGTCGCAAAACCACGACCGCGGTAATAGCGAAAAATGGCCAGCAGTTTTTCGGGCTCCAATATTTGTTGCCCTTCTGTGACTTCAAATATGATTTGATTCAACGGGAAGCCTGCGGCTTCTGCCGCCAAAATGGTCGTACGGATACACAATTCCGGCTGGTAGACCGCATTGGGAAGAAAATTAATAGAAATTTTTTCCTTCATGCCCAAGCGCTGAGCAAGGAAGATACTTCGAATCCGGCACTGCTGATCAAAGCGGTAGCGCGTCTCATCGTTGACTTTGCTTAATATGTCGCCAGCACCTTCTCCATTTATGCCGCGAACCAGCGCTTCATAGGCAAAAACCGTTTGCCGAGTTACATCGACAATCGGTTGAAAAGCGAAGGTGAAATCAAAGTCCAGGGCATCTTTACAGACTGCACACCCCGGGTCAGGAATTTCAATGGTGTTGATTTTAATGACAGAGCTGTTCATACCGATTATTAATATTAATTATGTAGATATTTACGCTTCATAAAATTGATGCAAATGCTACGGTCATGTGTCGCCAATGGAAGTTGCTGGTTCAGATAATTTCTGCGAATTCCCATTATTGTTGCCGTCAAACCATTTGACGGGTAGATTGGCGAATTTGCAAGCAAAATGTAACGGTTTTCCGACATTTACTTCTAATTGGTCTTGTTAGTTTGATTCCATTTGATATTTATTCAATAGCAATAAACCTATTTGCTACGAGAGCTAGAGCTTCAAAACATTGGTAATTTTGTCATTTCGTGCTGTTTGCGATGTGAATTAACTCACAGGTTTATTTTTTTAAGAAAACTGAATTTTTTCAATGTATGCGCGAAATGCATAGTTTAAAGTCATTCTGGCCTTGGACAAAGTAGCTTCCCGGTTCTACAGTGCGCAGCTTCACATATCCCACAAGGAACTGTTTTTATGTCTCAAGCCACAAGCCCTGCCACGGCGCACCCGGTCACCAAATCCACTGGCGTCGCCCTGCCCTCCTATCTGCAAGCCGACAAGCTCGGGCCGTGGGGCATTTACCTTCAGCAGGTTGACCGTGTAGAGCCTTATCTCGGCAATCTGGCGCGCTGGGTGGATACGCTACGCCGCCCCAAGCGGGCGTTGATCGTGGACGTGCCGATTCAGATGGACAACGGCAGCATTCGCCACTTTGAGGGCTACCGCGTGCAACACAACACCTCGCGCGGCCCCGGCAAGGGAGGAGTGCGATTTCACCAGGACGTAACGCTGTCGGAGGTGATGGCGCTGTCAGCCTGGATGTCGATCAAGAACGCTGCGGTCAACGTGCCCTACGGCGGCGCCAAGGGTGGCATTCGTGTCGACCCCAAGACGCTGTCGCTGGGTGAGCTGGAGCGCATGACGCGCCGCTACACCAGCGAGATCGGCATCATCATCGGCCCCACCAAAGACATCCCCGCGCCCGACGTGAACACCAATGAGCAGATCATGGCCTGGATGATGGACACCTATTCGATGAACGAAGGGGCTACCGCCACAGGCGTGGTGACGGGCAAACCGGTTGACCTGGGCGGCTCGCTCGGGCGGCGTGATGCCACTGGACGTGGCGTGTTCACCGTGGGCGTGGAAGCGGCCAAACACACCGGCATGGAGATCAGCGGAGCGCGCGTTGCCGTGCAGGGATTTGGCAATGTGGGCGGTGTGGCGGGGCGGTTGTTTGCCGAAGCTGGCGCGAGGGTGGTGGCGGTGCAAGACCACGGTGGCACGATCTTCAAGCCTGCCGGGTTGGATGTGCCGGCACTGCTCGCCCACGTTGCCAAAGTAGGCACCGTGGCCGGATTCCCGCAAGCCGAGGTGATCGCCAATGAGTTGTTTTGGGAAGTAGATTGCGAGATCATGATCCCCGCCGCGCTGGAGCAGCAAATCACCGAAGCCAACGCGCGAAAGATCAAGGCCAAGATGATCATCGAAGGTGCCAACGGCCCCACCACGCCCGCGGCAGACGACATCCTGCACGAGCGCAACATCCTCGTGTTGCCCGACGTGATCGCCAATGCAGGCGGCGTGACGGTGAGCTACTTCGAGTGGGTGCAAGACTTCTCAAGCTTCTTCTGGAGCGAAGACGAAATCAACGCGCGGCTGGTGCGCATCATGAAGGAAGCCTTCGCGGGGGTGTGGCAAGTGGCGCAAGACAACAAGGTCAGCCTGCGCACTGCCACCTTCATTGTGGCTTGCAAGCGGATTTTGCATGCGCGTGAGTTGCGCGGGTTGTATCCTTGAGGCGGGTTTTAAGACAGCTACGCTGGTAACATGGCCCGCATGTAGCGCGCTTCGGCGATACATGTTGAAGTCTTGCAGGAAGACTTCAATTTACTTGCTTCACTTGAACGTGTCGGTTGTCCCTACCAACACGCCGTCAAACGGAAGAACCCATGTGAGAAGTGCTCTTGAAAAAGTCTTGCGGACGCGATTCGCAATGCCTTTGCTGATCGCATCAGTGCTTTTTTTGGCTGTGATTGGTGAAGTCACCTACCGCAGCGCACATGCAACGCTAACCGCGGGCATCCAGCTCACCGATGCGCGAATTGGGGCGGCACGACTTCTTCAACTTCTTACCGATGCAGAAACCGCGCAGCGCGGCTATTTGTTAACGTCGAACTCCGAGTACCTTGAGCCGCTGCGCAACGCCCAGCGCGAATTTAACGGAGGGAGTCCTCTTCTCAAGCTAATCAGCGAGCTGGGTAAAACTGGACGTGAAGACGCCGAAAAAATTCGCGCTATCGTCGCTGCAAAGTTCTCTGAACTGAACCGCACGATTGCGATGGCCGAAGCGGGCGACCGCAACCAAGCATTGGCTCTGGTTAAGTCTGATACGGGCAAGCGCCACATGGATGAATTGCGCGAGCGTTTCAACAGCAAACTCAGCGAAGCGGCCCGCTTGCAGCAGCACGCGCGCGACAGTATTTACACGTCCCTGCTGTTCAACAGGATCGCTGTACTCGTGTTGTCTTGCGTGCTCGCTTTAGGTCTGTATGTTCATGTCCTCCAGTTACGCACCCTGGAGCGGGAACGTGCTGGCTACCAGCAAACGCTGGAGACGGAAGTGGCAGAGAAAAGCGCGGGGCTCAGAACACTGGCGGCCTGGCTGGAGACGGTACGCGAGGAAGAGAGATCGCACCTCGCACGCGAGCTGCATGACGAGTTGGGTGGTATTTTGACGGCGTCGAAGTTGACGATGGCCCGAATGCGGGCGAAGCTTCCCAACGATCCGAAAATAATCGAGCTGTTCGACTCTGTCAATCACCGACTGAACGAGGGCGTGACCCTCAAACGCCGAATCATCGAGGACTTGCGTCCCTCGACCTTGAGCACACTGGGACTTCACGTAGCGCTTGAAAATCTGTGCGCTCAGGCGAGGCAGCAACTTGGAGTGCCGGTAGCAGCCGAGATCGCCGAAGTACAAATTGGCCACGACCGAGAACTTGCGATTTTTCGCGTCGTTCAGGAAGCGCTGACCAATATCGGTAAATATGCCAAGGCGACTCAAGTTTCAGTGCGGCTTGAGCAAACTAAAGGCGATATTCTTCTGACCATCACTGATAACGGCGTGGGATTTGACCCGACCAATGTCGCGGCGGGCCGCCACGGCTTGGCCGGTATGCGATTTCGGATGGAAAGCCACGGTGGATCACTGTCAGTAGTCTCTGCTGCGCAACGAGGTGTCACCATCGTGGCCAAGTTACCCCAGCCAGCGCACGCCCAAAACTCACAATTCCAGAACGCAGGTTATAGCAATTAATCTCTTGCTGCTTGCAACTACTGCAACGGCCCTTTAAGAACTTCTGGCACGAAGAACGGCATGACAGCGATGCCTTCTTCTAGCAGCGCCTGCGTTTCATCCGGCGTAGCTTTGCCGCGAATTCCGCGCTCTTCAGTTTCGCCGTAATAGATCTTGCGGGCTTCTTCGGCGAATTTGTCGCCCACATCTTGGGTGTTGGCGAGGATTTTGCGGGTCATGGCCATCCAGGCGGCGGCCATGGCCTGTTCGGCGGAAGGAATCTTTGCGACATCGGCGCTTGCTGAGGTAACGTCGCCTTTGGTCGAAACATCAACGATGTCACGACTGCTGCTGTCAGTGCTTCTGCCAAAGTTGAGCCTTGGTGCACTCAAACGCTTGGTAACTTCAGCGTTGCTGCACAAGGGGCACTGCACCAAGCCACGGCTTAACTGATCCTGAAAGTCACCCTCTGACCCAAACCAACCCTCAAACACGTGGTGGTGCGCGCACTGAAGATCCAGAACTTTCATGTCGGGCGCTTGAGCAAATAGCGGTAGATAAAACCGGGGAACGCGAAAGTCACAAACAGCGTCGCGGTGATGGCATAAAACTCCCAGCGCTGCGGCGCGATTTGCCCGGCGCGCTGCTCGAGCGCCAGGCCAATACCGCCTGCGATGACGTAAAAGATCACCAACTCCAGCAGACGCAGCCATGGCGTTTTGGGCTTGCTTAAGGAAAACACAGCCAGCAGCCGCTGGCTTACAAACGGCAGATTTGCAGCACCAAGTGCGACGATCACCAACGTCCAGACTGCAAATGTTTGCGACATGGTTTGAGTTAGAACATCAAGAACTGGTTTGGAATCCGCGCTTGGGCTTAAGTTCCCAACACCTGCTTCATGGCGTCAAAGCACAAGGCCATCAAGCCGTTTGGCACAAATCCTAAAATTAGAACCAGTGCGCCGTTGATGGTTAGCACGGCGCGCACGTCCATGGGGGCGGACACGGTGGTTGCGCTGATGGGCTCGTCAAAGTACATCACCTTGATCACGCGCAGGTAGTAAAAGGCACCAATCAAGCTCATCACCACAGCAAACACAGCCAATCCGATGTCCAGCGCCTGCCCAGAGGCGATCAGCGCCTGCAACACTGATAGATGGCGTAGAAGCCGACCATGGGCGGAATACCTGCCAGCGAGAACAGGCAGATGGCCATAATCGCTGCGTACAACGGGCTGCGCTGGTTCAGCCCGGCAAAATCAGCAATCTCCTCGCTCTCAAACCCGTCGCGCGCCAGCAGCAAGATGATGCCGAAGCTGGCCAGGGTGGTGAGCACATAAGTGATCACGTAAAACATCGAGGCGCTGTAGGCATTGGCGGCTGACAAGGTGTTGCCGTTCACTACGCCCGACATCAAACCCAAGAGCACAAACCCCATTTGAGAGATGGTCGAGTAGGCCAGCATGCGCTTCAAGTTGGTTTGCGCAATCGCGGCCAGGTTGCCCAGCGCCAGGGAACCCACGCTGAGGATTGCCAGCATCTGCTGCCAGTCCGGGGCCAGCGGCAGCAAGCCCTCGACCAGCAGGCGGATGCAGATCGCGAAGGCCGCCAGCTTGGGCGCGCCACCAACCAACAAGGTCACCACGGTGGGCGCGCCTTGGTAGACATCAGGAATCCACATGTGAAACGGCACCACGCCGAGCTTGAACGCCAGGCCCGCGACCACGAATACCAAACCGAATACCAGCACGCGGTGATCCACATTGCCTGAGTTGATGGCCTTGAACACGGCGTTGATATCCAGTGAACCCGTCGCGCCATACATCATCGACATGCCATACAGCAGGAAGCCGGACGCCATCGCACCCAGCACAAAGTACTTCATGGCGGCCTCGGTCGCCGTAGCGTTGTCGCGGCGCAATGCCACCAGCGCATAACTGCACAGGGTCAGCAGCTCCAGTCCCATATAGAGCACCAGAAAGTTGTTACCTGAGATCATCACGAACATGCCCAAGAGCGCGAACATGCTCAAAGAAAACAGCTCACCGCCGCGCAGCATGTCACGCTGTGCCGCATAAGGGCGACCGTACACAAGGGTAACCATTACCGCCAGGCTGGCAAAGCACTTCAGCCAATTTCCCATGGCATCACTGACCACCATATTGCCAAAGCCGTAGCTGGTCTCACCACCGCTGGCGTACAGCGCCTGGATGAGCCCGACCACGCCCAGCGTAATCAGCGTCAGTACATAGGTCACCGTGCGCTGGGTACTTTTGACCCCCAAGTCGACCAACGCAATCACGCAGCCCATCACGGCCAAGATGATTTCTGGGTAAACCGTGATCCAACTTATTTTGTCAATCATTGCCAAAGTCTCGGGGTTCTTGTCTGAATTCGACGTGCATCAATTCAGCTTAGACGTTGCGACGTGCTTCAGCAGCTCGGCAACGGAAGTGTCCATCACATCGGTGAAGGGCTTGGGGTACACCCCCATCCAAAGCACCGCAATGGCAAGCAACGACAGCATCAAAAACTCGCGGGCATTGATGTCGATCAGGGCCTTCACGTCCTCGTTGGCTACCGGCCCGAGGTACACACGCTTGTACATCCAAAGCGTATAGGCCGCACCAAACACCAAGGCGCTCGCCGCTGCAAACCCGAGCCAGAAATTAGCCTTCACCGCCCCCAGAATCACCATCCATTCGCCAACAAATCCGGCGGTGGCGGGCAAGCCGCAATTGGCCATGGCAAACAGCAAGGCAAAGGCGGAGAAATTAGGCATGGTGTTGACCACCCCACCGTAGCTTGCGATCTCACGCGAGTGCACGCGGTCATACAGCACGCCAATGCACAGAAACATAGCGGCGGAGACGAAGCCATGCGCGATCATCTGCACCAGTCCGCCTGAGACACCCAGGTCGTTGAAGATGAAGAAGCCCAGCGTCACAAAACCCATGTGCGCCACGGAGGAGTAGGCCACCAGCTTTTTCATGTCCTGCTGCACCATCGCCACCAAACCAACATACACGATGGCGATGACGGACAGGGCAATGATCAACCAAGCCCACTCCCGAGCGGCATCAGGCGCGATGGGCATGGAGAACCGCAGAAAACCGTAGGCACCGAGCTTGAGCATGATGGCCGCCAATACAGCGGAGCCGCCCGTGGGTGCCTCTACATGCACATCCGGCAGCCAGGTATGCACCGGCCACATCGGAACCTTGACGGCAAACGCCGCCAGAAAGGCAAAAAACAGCAGTGTCTGCGCCGTACTGCCCAAAGGCAGCTTGTGCCACGTCAAAATATCAAAACTGCCGCCCGACTTGGTGTACAAGAAGATCAAGGCAATTAACATCAAGAGTGAACCCAACAGCGTGTAGAGAAAAAACTTGAATGCCGCATAGATTTTGTTAGGGCCGCCCCAAATGCCGATGATCAGGTACATCGGGATCAGCGTGGCCTCGAAGAACACATAAAACAGCAAGCCGTCGAGCGCGCAAAACACGCCAATCATCAAGCCGCTCAAAATCATGAACGCACCCATGTACTGATTGACGCGCTGGGTAATGGCCTCCCAACCGGCAATGATCACCACGACGTTGATAAACGCAGTCAACGGCACAAACCACAGCGAGATGCCATCCAGCCCCAGGTGGTAATTGACATTGAAGCGGCTGATCCAGGGTGCTTTTTCAACGAACTGCATCGCTGCGCTGCCCAATTGGAAGCCCGTCAATAAGGGGATGGTGACCAGAAAACTGATCAAGGCACCGACCAACGCGACCCAACGCACAGCCTGCGCCTGATCATCCCGGCCCAGCGCCAACAACATGGCACCAAAAGCTATTGGCGTCCAAATCGCCAGGCTCAACAAACCCATTTTTATTGTTCTCCGATCACAGACACGTTATCTGGAAATGGTGACTCATTTAAGATGACCCAAACCATTACTTCAACCAGACAAAATAGGTCATCAGCACAAAGATTCCAAGAATCATCGCCAATGCATAGTGGTAGAGGTAGCCGGTTTGAAACCATCGCACCATGCCTGAAAAGGCACCTACAAGCTTCCAGGAGCCGTTGACCAAAGTGCCATCAATTACGGCCTGATCGCCGCCCTTCCAAAGCGCGACGCCAAGACCCCGTGCGCCCTTGGCCAGCACGTTTTCATTGAACCAGTCCATGTAGTATTTGTTCTCAAGCAAGGTGTAGACGGGCATCATCCGAGCCTTGATCGCAGCAGGCAAAGCCGGATTGACGATGTACATGTAGTACGCCAAAGCAACACCCGCCAACGCAAGCCACAACGGCCAAGTCTGCAAGGCATGCAAAACCATGCCCGTTGGGCCTTGAAATGCCTTCGCCAATTCCAGCATGCCAGGGTGTTTGGCCAAATCGACAAATATTCCGTCGCTGAACAAATGTCCGAATAGCAACGGTGTGATCGTGAAGTAGCCAATCAACACCGACGGGATGGCCAGCAAAACCAGCGGTACCCAAACAACCCAAGGCGACTCGTGAGGTTTTGAGTGCGCGTCATGACCACCATGGTGATCATCGTGATGATCGCCATGGTGAGCATCAGGGTTCTGGTCAAACCGCTCCTTGCCGTGAAAAACGAGGAAGTACATTCGGAAGGAATAAAAGGCAGTCACAAACACGCCCGACAGCACCGCAAAGTACGCGAAGCCGGCAGCCGGTAGATGGCTGAAATGCACGGCCTCGATGATGCTGTCTTTGGAGTAAAAGCCTGCGAAAAACGGCGTGCCAATCAGCGCCAATGAACCCAGCAACGATGTGATCCAGGTGATGGGCATGTACTTGCGCAGACCACCCATCCAGCGAATGTCCTGATTGTGGTGTACGCCCATGATCACCGAACCTGCCGCGAGGAACAGGAGTGCTTTGAAGAAAGCGTGAGTCATCAGGTGGAATACCGCGACCGAATAGGCAGACGCGCCAAGAGCAACCGTCATATAGCCCAACTGCGACAACGTTGAATACGCCACCACCCGCTTGATGTCGTTTTGGATGATGCCCAGGAAGCCCATGAACAACGCAGTGATGGCACCAATCACCAGGATGAAATTGAGCGCTGTATCGCTCAGCTCGAACAGCGGCGACATCCTTGCCACCATGAAGATGCCAGCCGTCACCATGGTAGCAGCGTGGATCAGGGCAGAGATGGGTGTGGGGCCTTCCATGGAGTCGGGTAGCCAGACGTGCAGCGGAAACTGCGCCGACTTTCCCATCGCCCCAATAAACAGGCAAATGCAGATGACGGTGATCAGCATCCAGTTGGTGCCGGGAAGCATGAGAGCGGCAAGTTCATCGCGCTTCGCAAACGCCTCGCCATAGTTCAAGGTACCTGCATAAGCCGCAATCAAGCCGATGCCAAGAATGAAGCCAAAGTCCCCCACCCGATTCACCAGGAAAGCTTTCATGTTGGCAAAAATCGCCGTGGGCTTGTTGAACCAGAAACCGATCAGCAGATAAGACACCAAGCCCACCGCCTCCCAGCCGAAGAAGAGCTGGAGCATGTTGTTACTCATCACCAGCATCAACATCGAAAACGTGAACAGCGAAATGTAGGCGAAGAAACGGTTGTAGCCCTCGTCTTCCTCCATGTAGCCGATGGTGTAGATATGAACCATCAAGGATACGAAGGTCACCACGCACATCATCATGGCGGTCAACCCATCCACGAGGAATCCAATTTCCATCTTCAAGCCACCCACCACCATCCAGGTGTAAAGCGTCTCGTTGAAGCGCGCGTCATGCTCGACCACCTTGTACAGGGTTATCGCCGAGAGGATGAACGACAGGAAAACGCCGGCGATCGTCAACGAATGGGAGCCGCGCCGTCCGATCAGGTTGCCGCCAAAAGATGTCCCCAAAATGCCGGCAAGAACAGCACCCACCAATGGCGCCAGGGGTATAGCCAACAGAGTTGAAGCGGACAGAGTTTGACTCATGGTGTCGATCGGTTGGCGGGTCGCAGAAGCGCTTGCTCAGTCAGTAGTTTGGCTCGAAACATCACTGTTCAGCCCTTCAGCGTGTTCAGCTCATCCACGTTGATATTGGACTTGTTTCTGAACAACTGGACCAGAATGGCCAACCCGATGGCAGACTCTGCGGCAGCGACGGTCAAGATAAAGAAGACAAATATCTGCCCGTGCATATCGTTCAAGTAATACGAAAAAGCGACAAAGTTCATATTCACGGCAAGCAACATCAACTCAATTGCCATGAGCAGAACAATCAAATTTTTACGGTTCAGAAAAATACCGACAACGGACAGCGCAAACAGAATTGCACCCAGTGACAAAAAATGCCCAAGCGTTAGCGTCATGACTTTGCCTCCGCAGACGGCCCTGCTGGCGCTGCCTGAGCATCCAGGTTGGGCAGGGTTGCTGGCATTTTGATCACGGTCATCCGATCCTGCGCTTTCACCTTGACCTGATCGGACGGACTTGAGTACTTGCTGTCCTTGCGCTGGCGCAGCGTCAAGGCGATGGCAGCGATCATGGCCACCAGGAGAATCATGGCAGCTATCTCCAAAGGGTACACATATTGGGAGTACAGCAACTTGCCAAGTTCTTTCGTGTTGGAAACCTGAGGGCCTGCTTGAGCCACGACCTCAGCCGCTTTGTCAATAGATCTGGGGACTGCTGTCATGCGGAACCCACCCATCAAAACGGCAGCCATTTCAAGCGCGATGATCGCTCCCAAGCTCGCAGCGATGCGGAAGTGCTTCCAGAAGCCCTGGCGCAGGCCGTCCATGGTGATGTCCAGCATCATCACAACAAAGAGAAAAAGCACCATCACCGCACCTACGTAAACCAGCACCAATGTGATAGCCAAGAACTCGGCTTTCAGGAGGATCCACAATGCGGCGGCTTGCGTGAACGCAAGCACCAAGTACAGCGCGGCATAGACTGGATTGCGGGCGGTGATCACCCGAAAGGCTGCAAACAGCATGACCGCTGAAAACAGATAGAAAAAGCCGGTCTTAACGTCCATGAATCAGGTCTTTTTTACTTCTTTGAACTCTTGATGCGTCCGCTGCCCTATCGGTACTTTGCATCCGAAGCGCGATTGGCCGCAATTTCAGTTTCATAACGGTCACCCACAGCCAGCAGCATTTCCTTGGTGAAGTACAAGTCACCCCGTTTTTCACCGTGGTACTCAAGAATGTGCGTCTCCACGATGGAGTCCACGGGACAGCTCTCTTCACAAAATCCGCAAAAAATGCATTTAGTCAAGTCGATGTCATAGCGCGTGGTGCGGCGAGATCCATCATCACGCACCTCGGACTCAATCGTGATCGCCATCGCTGGGCAAACCGCTTCGCACAGTTTGCAGGCGATGCATCGCTCTTCGCCATTTTCATAGCGACGCAGCGCATGCAGACCTCGAAAACGCGGGCTGAGTGGCGTTTTTTCTTCCGGGAATTGAATAGTGACCTTGCGCCGGAAGGCATACCGCCCGGTCAGTGCCAGCCCTTTGAAAAGCTCCACGAGCATGAAGCTGGACAGGAAGTCTTTAAGCGAAAACGCAGATGCGCTTGCAGAAGAGTCTTTAGGGCTGGTGATCGTGGTCATGTTCAATCCCGTTTAATTCCAGATCGTGAATGACGTTTGCATCCAGGCGCCTACGACGACCAGCCAGACCAACGTGAGCGGAATGAATATCTTCCAACCCAAGCGCATGATTTGGTCGTAACGGAAACGTGGCAAGGTTGCGCGAATCCAGATGAAGAGAGTGACCACCGCGCAGGTCTTGATGCCCAGCCAAATCCAGCCTGGAATCCAATTGAACAAATCGCTATCAACCGGCGGCAACCAGCCGCCCAAAAACATAATCGTCGCCAAAATCGCAATGAGCCACATGTTGGCATATTCGGCCAAGTAAAACATGGCATAAGACATGCCCGAGTACTCCACCATGTGGCCTGCAACAATTTCTGACTCACCCTCCACCACATCGAAGGGATGACGATTGGTTTCCGCAAGGCCAGAGATGATATAGACCATGAAAATTGGAAGCAACGGCAACCAGTTCCACGACAGGAAATTCAAACCCATCGCCGCGAACTGGCCCTTGCCCTGCCCCGTCACAATGTCGGTAAGGTTCATGCTGGCGGAGACCATGAGAACCACTACAAGGCAAAAGCCCATTGCAATCTCGTAACTGACCATTTGCGCTGACGCGCGCAAAGCACCGAGGAAAGCATATTTCGAGTTGGAGGCCCAGCCCGCAATCACTACGCCGTAAACCTCCATTGAGGTGATAGCCATGATAAACAGCAGACCTGCATTCACGTTGGCCAAAGCGGTTTCAGGCCCAAACGGAATCACAGCCCAAGCAGCCAACGCCGGCATGATGGTGAGCACTGGCCCCAGCAAAAACAAGCCCTTGCTCGATGCTGCGGATGGAATCAGAATCTCTTTGCCCATCAGCTTGAGCGCATCAGCGATGGGTTGCAGCAGCCCCAACGGCCCAACCCGGTTCGGGCCAATGCGAATCTGGATCCAGCCGATCACCTTGCGCTCCCACAGCGTCAGGTAGGCAACTGCGCCCATTAGAGGGACCACCACGACAACAATTTTCACCAGTATCCACAGCACCGGCCAAGCCATCACGGTCCACCACGTGGCGTTGATCAGCCCTTGACCCGAGGCAAAGATCGCATCGATCATGCAGCGACTCCGTCCAACTCGGTTGACTGCTTGGCATCCGCTGTCAATTGAAGTGACGGGGCGCGGCGCACGATACTGTCCAGGGCATAAATGGAGACGACAGTTGGGCGAATGGCGGAAGCTGTTAAGTCAACTTTCGAGTCGCAGTTGTTACTCAATAAGGACTTCGGCACAAACAGCGCTTCTCCGTCTTTGGGTAGGTCTTGTTTGACACCCCATCCACTCACCAACTGCGCCAACACATCCTGCGTCGAGTCATGGTCGAATCCGGGCATATTCAAGAGATTTGCCAGCACGCGCAGCACTTTCCAGGCAGGGCGTGTTTCACCCAGAGGTTTAACGACCGCGTGAAAGCCCTGAACACGGCCCTCGGCATTGACAAAGCTGCCAGGGGTTTCGGTAAAGGGGGCAATCGGCAGCAGCACATCACTGAATTCCAAATTGGCCTTGAAGGGGCTGAGCGTGACGACCATCTCGCACTTTTCCAGCGCCGCCCGCGCGGCCAATCCCGCTGCTGAATCAAAGACCGGCTCAGAATTGAGTAGCAACAACGCTTTTGTGCCACCGGCTAGCATTTGCGCCGCATTCATGCCCTTCGCACCCGGAACAACGCCTGCCAGCTGCGCCCCTACCGTGTTTGACGCTTCGGTCAAGAAACCCACCGAAGCGCCTGTCTCAACACCGATCCAGTTGGCGAGCGAGAGCAGACTTTCAACCTTCGAATGATGGGTACTCGCATTGCCCAGGAGAATCGCCTTTCTTTCTCCGCTTGAAAGCGAAATCGCAATCAACTTTGCCTGCTCACCCGGCTGAACTTCAACCGGAGCTGCAATGCCTTTTTGGAGTGCAATCGCCGCTGCAATCTCGGCAAGACCCCGCACCCAATCATTGGGATCAGACACGAGAACATTTGCAACTGGCAACGCCCAATCAAAATTCTCAGAACCGACAACATGCACTGCGCAACCTATCCGCACAGCCTGACGGATTCTTTGGGCAAACAAGGGATGGTCTTTTCGCAGATTAGAGCCAACGATCAGTACACGCTGCAATTTGGACAAAGACGCAATCGATGTGCCGAGCCAGCGCGCGGTGGTATGCCCATCACCTGTCGCGACAAGTGCGGGAAAAGCAGCATTGCGCAGACGGTAGTCAATATTCTCACTGCCGAGGCCGCGTATCAAGCGCGCCGCTAGAAACAGTTCTTCGAGTGTGCAGTGAGGGCTGACCAGCGCACCCACACTGCCCGCGCCATGAGTGGCCTTAATTTGATTGAGTCCGTTCGCGACGAATTCCAGAGCAGTTTGCCAATCGACCGTCTTCCATACGCCACCCTGTTTGAGCATGGGTGCGGTCAAACGCTCTGGGCCATTCAGTGCCTCGTACGAAAAGCGGTCACGGTCCGCAATCCAGCATTCGTTGACGGCCTCGTTCTCCAACGGCACCACACGCATGACCTTATTGGCCTTGACTTGAACAATCAGGTTGGCGCCGGTAGAGTCGTGCGGACTAACCGACTTGCGTCTAGACAGCTCCCATGTGCGTGCGCTGTAGCGAAATGGCTTGCTGGTCAGTGCACCAACAGGGCAGATGTCGATCATGTTGCCCGACAGCTCAGAATTAATCGAATTCCCGATGAAGGTTTCAATTTCAGCATGCTCACCCCGGTGCGACATACCGAGCTCCATCACGCCAGCGACTTCTTGTCCAAATCGAACACATCGCGTGCAATGAATACAGCGGCTCATCTCCTGCATGGAGATCAGCGGGCCGACGTCCTTCACCTCTACGACGCGTTTTTCCTCTTCGTAACGCGATGCAGACCCACCGTAACCCACCGCCAAATCCTGCAACTGACATTCGCCACCCTGGTCGCAGATCGGGCAATCCAGCGGGTGATTGATCAACAAAAACTCCATGACCGACTGTTGCGCCTTGAGGGCTTTGTCGCTCTTGGTGCGAACAATCATGCCCTGCGTCACGGGCGTTGCGCACGCGGGCATGGGTTTTGGCATTTTCTCGACATCCACCAAGCACATCCGGCAGTTCGCGGCAATGCTGAGCTTCTTGTGGTAGCAAAAGTGCGGAATATAGGTGCCCGCCTTGTCTGCGGCGTGCATGATCATGCTGCCTTCAACAATATCAACTTTTTTGCCGTCGAGTTCGATTTCAATCATCTGTTTTATGCTCGCTCAGGCGCCTTGTCAGGCCCGTATCAGACATAGGCCGGAACCATACAGGTCTTGTGCTCAATGTGGTATTCGAATTCCTGGCGGAAATGCTTGATCATGGCGCGCACTGGCATGGCGGCGGCATCGCCCAAGGCGCAAATCGTTCGGCCCTGGATGTTGTCTGCGACAGAATTGAGCAAGTCCATGTCGCTGGGTCGACCATGGCCCGTCTCAATCCGATCCACCATGCGCGATAACCAACCGGTACCTTCGCGGCAGGGCGTGCACTGACCGCATGACTCATGCATGTAGAAGTAGCTCAGGCGCTGCAGAGACTTCACCATGCATCGGCTGTCGTCCAACACAATTACGGCCCCCGAACCCAGCATGGAGCCCGCCTTGGCGATGGAGTCGTAGTCCATAGTGCAGCCCATCATGATGTCGGCCGGCAAAATCGGCGCGGAAGATCCACCAGGTATCACGGCCTTGAGCTGACGACCTTTGCGCACACCCCCAGCGATCTCTAGCAGCTTGGGAAACGTCGTTCCCAAAGGCACTTCGTAATTGCCGGGAAGCTCAACATCGCCGCTGACCGAGTAAATCTTGGTACCGCCGTTGTTGGGCTTACCGCACGCAAGATAAGCAGCCCCGCCATTGCGGATGATCCACGGAACCGCTGCAAAGGTTTCTGTGTTGTTGATCGTGCTGGGCTTGCCATACAAGCCGAAGCTTGCCGGGAACGGAGGCTTGAAACGGGGCTGGCCTTTTTTACCTTCCAGCGATTCGAGCAAGGCTGTTTCTTCACCGCAAATATAGGCTCCAAACCCATGGGCAGCGTGCAACTGAAAACTGTAGCTACTTCCTAGTATTTGATCGCCTAGGTAGCCTGCTGCGCGAGCTTCCTCAAGAGCCTCTTCAAAACGGTCATATGTTGTGAAGATCTCGCCATGGATGTAGTTGTAACCCACAGAAATGCCCATGGCATAGGCTGCAATGATCATGCCCTCGATCACGATGTGGGGGTTGAACTGCAATATGTCACGATCCTTGCAGGTGCCCGGCTCACCCTCGTCCGAATTGCACACCAGGTATTTCTGCCCTGGGAACTGGCGGGGCATAAAGCTCCATTTCAGCCCCGTCGGGAACCCAGCGCCGCCGCGCCCGCGAAGTGCGGACTCTTTGACGACCGCTATGACCTGATCTTGTGTCATGCCCGCTGGCGTGCCGTCCGACGACGGGGCGCCATCTTTGCCCAAAATCTTGCGCAGTGCCTGGTAGCCTCCTCGCGCCTCGTAGTCTTTCAAGCGCCAATTGCGACCATTCAGTTCAGCATAAATCTGGGGGTTAATGTGGCGACCATGAAAACAAGTCTCAATACCATTGGCTTGAAACTGGGCCAGAACCTTGTCAGAAGTCATCATCATTTCGCACCCGTCGGCGCAGCGCGCAAACCATCGATCAGCTGATCCAGTTTCTCGGTGCTCATGAAGCTGCACATGATCCGGTCGTTCACCAGAAGGACAGGCGAATCGGCACAAGCACCTAAACACTCACTTTGCTGCAACGTAAACATGCCATCAGACGTGGTTTGGCCCATGTGAATACCTAACCTGTGCTCAAGGTGTTTAAGCGCCGCAGCGCCATCACGCAACTGACAGGGTAAATTGGTGCACACATTGAGTTTGAAAGTGCCCACTGGCCGCTGGTTGTACATGTTGTAAAACGTGGTGACCTCATGAACAGCTATAGGAGCCATGCCAAGGTACTCGGCAACCTCTTTCTCGCTCTCCACACTGACGTAGCCTCGCTCCTGCTGAACGATTGCCAGACAAGCCATGACAGCAGACTGTTTTTGATCAGTCGGGTACTTGGCAACTTCAACCGCAAATCGCTTCAATGCAGCATCCGAGATCATCGGTCAATCTCCCCAAACACAATGTCCATGGTGCCGATGATGGCGACCGCATCTGCAATCATGTGACCACTGGCCATTTCATTCAAACCCGCCAAGTGAGCGAATCCAGGTGCACGAATTTTCAGGCGATAGGGCTTGTTGGCTCCGTCGCTGACGATGTAGATGCCGAACTCGCCCTTCGGGTGCTCCACCGCTGCATAAGCCTCGCCCTCGGGTACGTGAAAACCTTCCGTAAAGAGCTTGAAGTGATGAATCAACTCTTCCATGTTGGACTTCATGGATTCGCGGTCTGGCCCGGCCACTTTGTGGTTGTCTGTAATCACACGCCCAGGATTCACGCGCAGCCAGTCAACGCACTGCTTGATGATGCGGTTGGACTGCTTCATCTCCTCCATGCGAACCAGATAGCGGTCGTAGCAGTCGCCGGTTTTGCCCACGGGGATATCGAAGTCCATGCGGTCGTAAACATCGTAAGGTTGCTTTTTGCGCAAATCCCAGGCAATACCCGACCCGCGCAACATCGCACCCGTAAACCCCAAATTCATCGCGCGCTCAGGCGTGACGACACCGATGCCTACCGTACGCTGCTTCCAGATCCGATTGTCGGTAAGCAAGGTGTGGTACTCGTCCAGATAGCCATGGAACCGCTGCGAGAAGTCGTCAATAAAATCAAGCAATGACCCACTGCGGTTGCTGTTGAGCTGTTCAATGGCTCTGGCGTTACGAACTTTGTTGGCCTTGTACTGAGGCATGCTCTCAGGTAAATCACGGTACACACCACCGGGTCGGAAATACGCAGCATGCATGCGCGCACCACTGGCTGCTTCATACATGTCGAACAGGTCTTCACGTTCCCTGAATGCGTACATCAAGAGCGTCATGGCCCCACAATCAAGGGCATGGGCACTGACCCACAACAGGTGATTCAGCAAACGGGTGATCTCGGAGTACATCACCCGGATGTACTGGGCGCGCTCCGGCACTTCGATGCCCATCAGCTTTTCAATCGCCAGGCAATAGGCGTGCTCGTTGCACATCATCGACACGTAGTCGAGCCTGTCCATGTAAGGCAAATTCTGGATGAAGGTCTTGCTCTCGGCCAACTTCTCGGTGGCGCGGTGCAGCAGGCCAATGTGCGGATCTGCCCGTTGAATGACCTCACCATCCAACTCAAGCACCAGCCGCAAAACACCGTGCGCCGCAGGATGCTGCGGCCCGAAATTCAAGGTGTAGTTTTTAATCTCTGCCATGTCAGTTGCCGTCAGATGAACCGGGTGAACGAATCACCTAGCGCAGACCCCCGTAGTTGTCTTCCCGAACGATGCGTGGCGTGATTTCGCGCGGCTCGATGGTGACGGGCTGGTAGATGACGCGTTTTTGCTCGGGGTCGTAACGCATTTCCACGTGGCCGGTGGTGGGGAAGTCTTTTCGAAAAGGATGACCAATAAATCCGTAATCCGTCAAGATACGGCGCAGGTCGTTATGCCCTTCGAACACGATGCCAAACAAGTCAAACGCTTCGCGTTCAAACCAGTTCACTGAGGCCCAGATGTCAGTCAATGAAGCCACCACAGGTACATCACTGTCTGGCGCAAACACCTTCAACCGCACACGCTGGTTCAAGCTAACCGACAACAGATGAGAGACGATGCAATAGCGGCCTTCAGCAAAGTGGCCTCCGTCGCCCTCTCCCATGTCCTTGTACTCGGAGTAATCGACACCGCACAGGTCAACAAGTGTTTCAAACTTGCAACCAGCCGCATCACGTAGGGTTCTCGCCGCAGCCAAGTAATCTACGCTTTCGACAACAACCGTGACTTCCCCTCGCGATACGCCGATGCGTCTCGCGCTCACACCCAACGCCTGAGCGATAGTCGTCTTCAAAACTTCAGGATCAATGGCGAAAACAGACATGAGAACTTTGTCGGCTGGAGGTATGCAATCAGATCGCGTGCATCAAACGCGCGCAATGGTTTGCGTACGACGAATCTTTTGCTGCAGCTGGATGATGCCGTAAAGCAATGCCTCAGCCGTTGGCGGACAGCCCGGAACATAAACATCAACAGGCACGATACGATCGCAGCCGCGAACCACCGAATAGCTGTAGTGGTAGTAGCCACCGCCATTGGCGCAGGAACCCATGCTGATGACCCAGCGCGGCTCCGACATCTGATCGTACACCTTGCGCAGAGCCGGTGCCATCTTGTTGCACAGCGTGCCCGCCACAATCATCAAATCCGATTGTCGGGGACTTGCGCGAAACACTTCCGCACCAAAACGGCTGATGTCATAACGCGCAGCCGCCGCGTGCATCATTTCAACAGCGCAGCACGCCAACCCAAACGACATCGGCCAAAGCGAACCCGTCTTGGCCCAGTTCATAACCGAGTCGTAAGACGTGGTCATGAATCCTTCTTTAAAAACACCTTCAATTGCCATAGATTTATCAATTCGAGACAGGACAGCCCAGCGCTACTCCCAATCGAGCGCACCCTTTTTCCATTCGTAGATGAAACCGACCACCAGAATGCTGAGGAACACCATGACCGACCAGAACCCGAGTGGACCAATCTCTTTCAGCGCCACTGCCCAGGGGAAAAGAAAGGCAATCTCCAGATCGAAAAGGATAAAAAGGATGGCCACAAGGTAGTAGCGTACGTCAAACTTCATGCGTGCGTCTTCAAACGCTTCAAAGCCACACTCGTACGGAGAGTTTTTTGCCGCATCGGGCTTATTGGGGCCAAGCACAAAGCCAATGGCCTGAGGCGCGATGCCTACAGCAACGCCCACCAAGATGAACAACAGAACTGGCAGATATTGATCAATGTTCATCTTGAAACTTGTTTGGTGCCGTCGGCGAGACTCGAACTCGCACAGCTTTCGCCACTACCACCTCAAGATAGCGTGTCTACCAATTTCACCACGACGGCTGCTGTTTATCGATAGGAAGCGTGAGGTGCCTTGCGGCTTTGTTTGCTTCCTCGAACCGACTAGAGTTTACCCTGAAATACTTGCGCTTTCTCTTCAGAGGTGCCCAAATTCCAAGGGCAATTTTCTCTGGTTTTACTTGGACGGAATTTGCGCAGCGCCGGATGCCGCGGGCGCCGGTATCTCGGCGGTAACTGCGGGCACACCGGCAGCAGCAGCACCAGAGGCAGTTGCAGCCGGCACAGCCGATGGGGCACCCGTGGGTACGGCCGCCGCAGGGCTTTCCAGCACACTGGTGGAACCGGTGGTCCGCAGATTTCCGAAGTATGCCAACGATAGCGTGGCAACAAAAAATACGGTCGCTAAAACTGCGGTGGTGCGAGACAGAAAGTTGGCACTTCCGCTGGCTCCAAACAGACTGCCAGAGCCACCACTGCCAAATGCGGCACCCATGTCAGCACCCTTGCCGTGCTGCACCAGGATTAATCCGATCATGACCAATGCCGAAAGCATCTGCGCAGCCAAAATGATGTTCAAAACGATGTTCAATTTTTACTCCTGAATTTCCAACTGACAACACCCAACTTCAGAGTGCTGCCGCGACAATGGCCAAAAAATCGGCGCTTTTGAGGGACGCTCCGCCCACCAAACCACCGTCAATATCCGGTTGAGCAAGCAACTGGGCGGCGTTCGCCGCATTCATGCTGCCACCGTACAAAATGTGAATTCGATCTGCGTGCTCAGTGGCCGCCTTGAGCTGAGCCCGCAACACGGCATGCACTTCCTGTGCTTGCTCGGCAGTGGCCGTCTTGCCCGTACCGATCGCCCAGACCGGCTCATACGCCACCACAATTTCGCTGATGCAGTGCCCGTTGTCGTGAATCACAGCAGCCAGTTGGCGTTTTACGACTGCTTCGGTTTGACCGGCTTCACGCTCGGCCAGCGTTTCACCGACACAGACAATGGGAGTGATGCCGCACGCCAACGCTTGTTTGGCTTTGAG